>JAUSDP010000017.1 GCA_030650605.1 bacterium | reverse complement strand
CTTCTCTTACCATTCCTCTTTATCTTTGTATTTCTGCAATACGGGCACTTTTTTTACGCATGCTATGTAGTTAATTAGGCTTCTATCCATACAGGCTAACATAAAAAGGTTGTTTTAGACTGCTCAATTTGCCATTAGCTCCTAATTTTCGCACCTAACATCTAATTCATACGACCGTGAGTTATAGATGTAGAGAGGGTAATGCGAAAATTATGGTTTAGCCAAATTCCACAATGTCTTAAAGAATTGGCTGTAGCTTCCTGCAACTACTGGATTCCAAATCGTGAAGCGTGTTACTGGTTCACCGTAGATATTAAATCCTAATGCATCTGGCCATATATTTGTATTTACATACCCTGTAAAAAGACCGGGTAAATACTTAATCTCAAAGGATTTTCTTGAGCCATGCATTTGAGTCATATTTGAGCGTTGGGCTTCTGATCCGAGATAATGCACGATAATATTTTTCCGAATTTGTAACGCCGAGTATTCTTTTAATCGTTCTCCCATATTTTGATTAAATTGATCACCAGTCCCCGCAATGATTAGAAGTTGGCAACCGTCTTTTGCACGTTCTAACATGTCAAATTCATGTGCGACATATGCTTCTTTGCCTTGAAACACTTCGAAATGTTGTTCGGGAGGCAGAATCATGATTTCATTCAGTTTTGCGACCAGATTTTCAGCTAAAGCCTTTTTCTCATCGGCAAGACGGGTAAGCATATTAGGATTTTTCGCACTGAATTTTTTTCTACCTCTTTTTATGATGTGCTGAACAAACCCATTGCTCTCTAATCTCTCTAATGATTGGTACACATATTGCCCATGTAGGCTAGTGTCCTTTATTATTTTGGAGCTTCCTACCTCACCAGAAAGAAGGAGGGAAATATAAACTTGAGCTTCCTTCCGGCTCATTCCAAGATCTGAAAGGCCTTTCAAAATATCCTCTTGTTGATTTTTATCAAGCATATTTGATATTTATATGAAATATCCTTTATTTACAAAGTAATCTTATCATAATTTTATCATCAATAATACTTGACAATATCTCTATATCACGCTATAATGTATGCAGAATTGAACATTGAAATCCATAAGCCCTGAACCGGAAACGGCAGGCGGGATTAGGAGGATAAGAAAATGAAGCTACACTTTGAGGCAAAAAATAAAAGTCATCAATTCTCTTCAGATCGAGAAGCGGCTGTTTCTATCAACATTGGCGAAGTTGCTCCGACGATAACCAGCATAACTAAAGAAAAATTGGGTTATTGTCTAAAGATTGATGCTTCCGGATCTCTCAGTGTTCATGGATTTAAAAGAGAACATCTGATTGGGATTCAAAAAAATATTGAGGAGGCCTTGAAGAAAGAATAGTTCAACCGTCGGGTTAACCAAGATTACCGACGTAAATGGCAGTAAGCTGGCCAGTCTCGACACAAGTCGGACCAACAAGCTGAGGATCTGGAAACAAAGCTCTGATGATGATTACATCGGGGCTTTTTTGTTTAAAAATTAATTTTCTTTTGTTGTCTCTGACCCAGCGACTGCAAGTTCCTCACCCTTGGCAGATTGAATATCAATTCTCCAGCCGGTAAGCTTGGCCGCCAAACGTACATTTTGCCCACCCTTACCTATAGCGAGTGACTGCTGATCTTCGGAAACATTGACGATTGCAGACATCTCGGCTTCATTTATTTCAATATTTAGAATTTTGGCTGGTGAGAGAGCCTCTTCAATAAATTTCTTCGGTTCGGCCGACCACTCTATTATATCAATTTTCTCTCCGCGCAATTCAGACATAACAGTTGAAACTCGCACTCCTCGCTGACCAACTAGCGCGCCAACGGGGTCAATGTGGTTATCTAAAGCGAGCGCAGCAATTTTAGAACGATAGCCAGCTTCTCGCGCGATAGCCTTTATCACTACTGTGCCACTAGCCAATTCTGGCGCTTCAGCTTCAAAAAGTTTCTCAAGAAATTTGGGATGGGAGCGAGAGAGACGAAGAAATACCCCACGAGGACTTTCCTCTACTCTGTATAGATAGGCACGTACACGTTCTCCTTGATTGAAGTGCTCGCTGGGAATCTGTTCTTCATATGGTAAGAGGCCGGGCGCCTTACCGAGATCAACAAAGATATTACCTCTTTCAATTCTTTGCACTGTACCAGACACAATTTCACCTTCTTTCTTGCCAAATTCAGAAACTAGATGAGTTTTTTCTGCCTCGCGAATTTTCTGCATGATGACTTGTTTGGCAGTTTGGGCAGCAATACGACCATAGTCACCCTTTGACTCGATAGGGAAAATAAGTTCCTCATCAAGTTGAACATCTTTCTTAATTTTTCGAGCATCTTCAAGTGGAATATGATGTTCAGAATTATAAATAACACGTTCATCCTTTGCCGCGCCGAAGTCTTCAACGGAGGCGGGTTCATCGCCATCGAAAATGACACGCGATTTATCTACCACAATCTTCACTTGGAAAAAATGTGTGTCTCCAGTATTTGGATCAAAAGTAGTACGAATAATTTGACCCTTCTTGCCGTATTCTTTCTTATACGCTGTCGCTAGTGCCGCTTCTATAGCCTCGATAATGGACGCGCGCGGAATACCACGCACTTCTTCAAGTTCGCCGAGCACAGAATTGATAACTTTTAGATCAAACATATTTTTTGTTTATTTATCTGTATTTATCAAAGAAGTCCGCCTTCCGGCGAACTTCTCTTAAACCCTATTACTCCCTTAGTGTAGCAGACCTTCAAATTTGTTGCAATCGCATGTGGGTCTCCACTTTCTTCTTATACGATCAATTTTTATATAATCGGTGCTAATTTTTGGAGCCTGCTCCGCTTCTTTCTGTGGGGTCAAGGCCGTGGATTGCGCCGATGTAAAAAATTAAATAAGTTCTTTAAATTTTTCTATTCTGATACCAAGTTTTTTTAAAATATCATGCAATATTCCCTTTTTTAAAACTTTGTGATTTGGAACAACAATGGTTTCTTTTGTGCTTCCGAGACTTATACGAATAAATTTCATGTGGCTACCTTTACCACCAACGTATTGAAAACCGAGGCGGATAAGAATCCGCCTCATTGCCGCTCCGGAGATCTGCGGCAATCTAGGCATGCACTTGCACTGGAGCTAGAAATTCTTTTTTGTTCTTATGGTCTACCCAATCTTTAAAGTCTTTTTCATCCTCTAGATAAAGTTCGATTGCTTCGGTAATGTTCTTTGCTGCCTCCTCAAAATCTTCTCCTTGTGAAAAACACCCGGGCAAAGCCGGTACGCTCACGCTGTACCCACCAGTATCTTCTTCTGAAAAGACAGCATTAAAAGTAAGTATATTTTTTTTGATTTTCTTTTTTGCCATTAATTTAATAATAACATACAAAAGTGGGCTTGCAAATCGTCTTCACTTGGTAACCGGATTACCAGGTGCTCAAGAATTTTAATAATCGGTGCTAATTTTTGGAGCCAAGGTTTTTGACTTGACAAAACCTAATCTTTCATGCTAGTATTTTTATTAGAAGAAAGGAGAAAAAAATGCCCATTTACTTTCCATCTGCGAAAGAACTAAGAGATAAACGTATCAGAATTGCAACAAAAATCTATCTTTTAGGTCTAATGGCATTCTAAGCAGTCTGTTTTCTTAGAATCTCTGTTACTATCTTCCTGACTCTTTCTCTGCTTTTTCCTCGATGTGCCGCAAGTAAATTTTTCACACGGCTGAAATATCCATCGAGTGAGTTGGTGGTATTG
>JAUSDP010000016.1 GCA_030650605.1 bacterium | reverse complement strand
TAATTATTTTGAGAAATTCCATCCCCCCAATGTTTGGCATTAATACATCCAGTAAAATTAGATCTGGTTTTTCTTTTTTTGTAATTTTCAAACCTTCTTCGCCGTCATTTGCTACCTTAACTTCATAATCTTTAGTAACTAAAGAATCTTTTAAGGTTTTTTGAAATAATCTGTCATCATCTATCAGAAGGATTTTTTTCATATTTTATAGATTAGGTATTGAGGATAGTTTTTATCTCTTGAACAATAGAATCTAAAGTTTCATTAGATTTTATGATATAACCTCTGACCCCAAGAGAAACTCCTTCACTTATTTGATCCATGCTAGATAGGTTTGAGGTAATTAAGATGGGAGGATGAGATGTGTTTTTATCCGCATGAAGTTTTTTTAAGAAACCAATGCCATCCAACTTCGGCATTTTTATATCTAAAAGGATAAGATCTGGTTTCTCTGAAATAGTCTTGTTTAAACCTTCCTCGCCATCCGACGCCGTAATAACTTGATAAGTTATAAGTTCCAATTTTGTGGACATTGTCTTTTGAAATACTACGTCATCATCGATAATAAGGATTTTTTTCATAAATATATCCGAAAATCTAATTTAGATTATTCTAATGGTAGCACAAAGAAGAATATACTTCCAACCCCAACTTCTGATATGACCCCCACCGAGCCACCGTGTCCTTCGACTATTCCTTTGACAATAGCGAGACCTAATCCGGTACCCTTGACACCTGTTTCAGATTTATTGTTTAATTGTTTAAATTTATTAAACAATTCTTTTATTTCACTTGGATTAATACCAGAACCAGTGTCTTGAACAAGCACTACAACGGATTCTCTAGAATTCACAAATTTTTCTTCTGGTAAAAGAAGATTAATTTTTGTCGGGAGTTTTGCGAATTCCTCATTTATTTTCTTATCTTTCTTATGATACATGACTAGGATATCCACCACGCCATTAGATTTGGTAAATTTAAGAGCATTAGAAATTAGATTGTTTAATACTTGTTTTATGCCAGCCTGGTCCATAGAGACAAGGATTGGCAATTCTGTATCGTACACAACATTCAAAGTTAACTTGGCATCAAGAATGCTGGGTTTAAAGAATTCCACACGATTGTCTATCACCTTCCTTATATCCACAGGCTCTTTTTTAACATCAAATTTTCCTGCTTCAAGTTTTGCGATATCCAAAATATCATTGACCAGCTCGAGCATACCAGTACTGTCGGCATTGATGAGTCTAATATACTCATCAAAATCTTTTTTCTCGATTTTTTGTTGACCATCACGTAAGAGCTCACTGATTTTATTAATACCAGAGAGTGGAGTACGTAATTCGTGTACAATCATTGAGGTAAATTGTTCGCGGATTTGTTCTATTGATCTTTCTGCCGTAACATCGTGAAAAATAACCACTCCTCCCACCGCATCTTTCTCACTTAATTCTCCCGCTGTGCTGGTGTTAACCGGAAAAACGAAAATTTTATAAAACTTGTCTCTAATAAGCACTTCTTCAGATTTAAAAGGTTTATTTAATTTTACACTTTCCTCAAGTCTGCCTCTGATATCAAACTTGCCTTCGAGATTATCGATAAAATCAAAAATAGTCACATCCTCTTTTTTGGGTAAGCCAATAATGGCTCTGGCACTTGGATTGATTACCATAATTCTATAATCAATATCTGTCATTACGACTCCGTCAGCCATACTCTCTACCATGGCATTGACCTTTGCTTGTTCTGTTTTAACAACACTTTGTAGGCTAGTAACCGCCTTCGAAGCTTGTTGAATAATTTTATACAAAATCGTCATTTCCTCTTCTTTATAAAGTCCAGCCTTTGTGTCAGCTACCGTTAATACTCCAACCACTTTTTCATCAATAACTAAGGGAATGTTAAAAAAGGAACGCACTGGTTCGTCCAATTCCTCAATAATAATAGCGCCAGAAATAATTTCTTTGACATTTTTTTTATTGAATTCCCTATCAAGAAGGGCGGAGAGTGAATTAAGCATTCGATCCCTAATATCATTTACAAACCTTTGGTGTACCGACCTTTCAAGGTGCATTTTGAAAATAAGTTTTTCCGGCCCTAAAAGCATATATGAAACCGCGGCATAGTCGATAAACTGATGTAGAGAATTGGTGATAATATCGATAATTTGCTGAACATCAAGAGAATAACCGATGCGATCACCCAATTCTTTTAAAATAGCGAGCTCATACATCCTTCTCGAAATATCTTGCTCTCTTTTTATTAAAATTTCTTTAGCCTGACGATCTTTTATAATAAAATAAACAGTGGAAGATAGACCTCCAACAGCAAGCAGAATGGATATAATTGTGATTGTCAGTAGCATTTACTACTTTTTGGCAAATGATTTTACTCGTAGAGCGGCATACGCGATAGACAATGAAGCAATGATCAAAAATATTCTTTCAACACCTTCTATATTCTGACTAGTAATGTCAATTATTTTCCAGCTTTCAGCCAGTAATTCCCAAAAGTGTTGAAGGCCAAATGCCCAGATAGCCACGATCATCGGATTGGCAATAGCAGTGCCAATTTGACCAAAACTCTTTTTTACACTCAATAAATACGAGCCAACCATCCCAGATAATATGAAAGCAATAAAGTGGTGCAAACCAAGTTGGCCAACTGGCGATGTTTCGTATGCTGTTACCACGGGTTCTGCCATATTTGGAATGATAAAAATAAGTGCTAATACTATTAGCGAAAAGATTCCCCATTTTTTCTCCATTCCTACGGCCTCTTCAGTTTGCCCATCTGAGTTGCCTAAATTGACCAATGGCCTAAACCCAAAGTAGTAAGATAAAACAGCCATATAAAACATTAAATGCCACCAAATATCCACCGATTCATCTGAAATAGCGAAGAAATCGGCGCCTAGTTTTTGGAAAATAGTGATAATAAAAAATATGGCTGTTCCGATAAACAAGTAAGAGAAGATTGAACCAAGAGTAGATTTGCCAAATTTAATAGCAGCAATAGCTGTCATAATGCTCGCAACAAGAAATCCTAAGGAAGACAGGTAGTAACCAAGTGTGATAAGCGTTTCTAAACTCATATAATTATTTATTAATGTTTATATTAGGATATTTGGCGAAGATCGAACCAAGGGCATTTTTGACAATCTGACCAGAAAGTTCGACGTACTGATCAACAAGATTTTGGAGTGTTTCTTTCGGATTAACACCGACTCCGGTAACTTTTCCTTCATTATCAACCATGAGACCGTTGACGCTACGAGCCTTTAAGATAGCAATCTCCGGACCTAAAATAATGGCTTGTTTTTTAATAATTTCACTTATTAACGCCACGTATTGTTGTGTTTCATCCATATATAATTTTTAAAATAAAATATTAACCAATACACTTAAAGTATATCACGTCCATACTTTAAACAACCATGGACACCTGTTGATTATATTCTACTATCCAAGATAATCAGGATATTATATAATAGAAATTGATTAAATTTAATCTTAACTCAAAAAACTATGTTGGCATCAATAATTATTGGATTTATTATTGCTTTAGGAATAGGGGGTACTGTAGTCGTTGCTGATAATGCGAGACCGGGAGATGCTCTTTTCGGTATAGATAGAGGGGTAGAAAATGTCCGTATTTCTCTTGCGCTAAAAGAAAATAAAGATGATTTGAGAATAAAATTTGCAGAAGAAAGAATAAGAGAAGTTAAAGAACTTAAAGAGGAAGAGGACTTGGAAAAAAACAAGAGTAGTGAAGATAATCATGCGCGTACGGTTGAAGCTGCGGCAGTAGCTAAAATATTTCTAGAAAATGTTGCTTTACAAATAGGCACATCTACTAACGCCTCTACAACTGCTCAAATCCAAAATATTATCAATCAATTCAACATTCAAGCAGATGAGATAGAGAAATTAAGAGTTGATCTTAAAAAAGGTGAGCTTAAGGTTCGAGTTGATACTGATGAAGGTCGAGTAAGAATCGAGGTGAAAGATGGAAAAGTAGAGATTAAATCTAAGAGTAATAACTCAGGTCGAGGGTCAAATTCAAACTTTGACAATGATACAGCCACTAGTTCAAATCCACAAAATAATGCAACTTCTACGAGAAGCGTAATTGAAATAGAAGCGGATGTATTTACCGACATTACCACAGTAAAAGTTGAAATAAATGATGTAAAAACAACATTTACTACAGGCGCGAAGAACAGAGATGATATTAAGAAAGCCATTATTGAAAGATTTCCACTTCTCACAAGTGCTCAGATTGAAGCTGTATTAAATCTTGAAATTGAAAATCGCGCCAGTCGTCCCCAAGACATGGACTAAGTTCATATGCAAGAACAGTTAAATTTTTTGAAAATAGCATTATCAGATCACCAGATCGGCGCTATGACACGTAGTTCCAAGTATGTAGTTAGGGCGGTAATGCGTAATTTGCGTGGTCAATTATTACGGCGGGTTATAGAATATGGTCCTGGTGACGGTGTAATCACTAAGGAAATATTAAAAAGAATGCCAAGAGATGGAGAAATGATTGTTATTGAGACAAATCCGAAATTTTTGAAAGTGTTGAGAAAAATAGAAGATCCTCGACTAAAAATTATAGAAGGAACAGCTCAAACTGCCTCAAAAGAATTAAAAAGTAATTATAATGCCAACGTTAATCTAGTGCTTTCTAGTATCCCTTTTTCCATTCTTAATCGTTTGGATCGAAAAGAAATTGTTAGTAATACATTTGAGATGTTGGAAGAATCTGGAAAATTTATTGTCTTTCAATACTCCCCTATTTTACTTAGTTTGTTAAAAAAATATTTTAATGCAAATAACATAAATACTCAATTTGAACTTCGTAACATTCCACCGATGTTTATTATGAGTGCTCAAAAATAGACCTCACTTTACACTCGTTTGACTTTCCCCAATTGCTTGGTATATTTGAGGTTTTAAATGATCGAGAATTCGAGCAACTATACAAACTTAATAAAAAAATTACCAACTCACTCAATAATAAATCAGTGACTATATGAAAATACTCTTTAGTATATTAAAAAAGGTTCAACTATATGCTACTAGTCATAGAAATTGGGCTATGGTACTTGTTGTCATGATGATTTTAGGTGGATATTGGGGCATCCAAAGCTTCACTGCTGGTGAAAAAATTCAGTATGCTCTTGCTCTAGTTCAAAAAGGTACTATCGAGGTAAGAGTTGCTGGTAGTGGACAAATTTCTACTTCAAATCAGGTTGAAGTTTCTAGTCAAACTAGCGGGGAACTTATTTCTGTATCTGCGAAGACTGGACAAGAGATAAAAGCTGGAACCATAATCGCCCAAACTGATGCAGGTGACGCTTTTTATAATTATGAAAAAGAGCGAATTTTACACGAAGAACTAACAACTATCGACCCAGATAACCTACGAGATGCAGAAAATGCTTTCATAGAAACTGAGGAAGACTTAGCAGATGCTTACATCAGTGCCCAAACATCTCTAATCTCTGCATCTACCGAGATGGCCGATGCAATGGAAGGATTAGAGCTGATGTTTAATTGTAATACTGGTTATTTAAGTAGTTGTCATGCAACTAATCGAAGCGATACGGAAAAAAAATATCTCCAAAAAGCTGAATCTAGCTGGTATAGAGCAGACAATCTTTTTGATGAATTATCAACCAAGTATCAGACAATTTCACAAACATCAACCAAAGAAGAAATCGAATCTGCTGTATTAAGCACTCGTAATTTAGCAATCATAATAGGCGAATCTGCTAAATATACTCAGGATGCTGTTATTTATTTCCGGAATAGAGCCAATGAACATGAACAGAGCCAAGCAGATGAAGCTTATGCTCAAGTAACTCCGTTAGTGTCTTCAGCCAATGCTGTCGTGGGAGAATTAACCACTTCCAAAAACTTGATTATGAGTACTAAACGAGCCTTTGAAGATGCGAAATATAACCTCGCAAAAATTAAAAAAGGTGCAGATGTTTTAGACATTCGTTCTAGTGAACTCTCTGTCCGTCAAAAAAAAGATGCCCTCGCCCTTCATTATATCCGTGCGCCTTTCGACGGGATCGTTGCCTCCATTGAAGCTAGGAAGGGCCAGAATATAAATAATGGAACAACTATCGCTACTCTTATCACAAAACAAAAAATCGCAGAAATTTCACTTAACGAAGTGGATGTCGCTAAAGTGATCCTAGGACAAAAAGCGTTATTAGTACTCGATGCAATTGAAAATCTTACTATTGAAGGTAAGGTTGTAGAAATCGATGCTATAGGTACAGAAAACCAAGGAGTTGTTACATATCAAGCGAAAATTTCATTTGATTCACGCGATGAACGTATTAAGTCAGGTATGAGTGTTTCTGCTGAAATAATTACTAATACTAAAATGGGTGTTCTCTTCGTACCCAATACGGCAGTCAAGTTTCAAGACCACAATTTTGTGGAAGTAGTGAGAAGCGTTCCTTCGGAGTTATCAATGACAGCCAGTGTAAATGCTCTGTCATTGCCGAATCTACCAGAGAAACAAGTAGTGGAAATTGGAATTTCAAATGATGAGGTTACTGAAATTATCGGCGGTCTGATTGAGGGTGATGTAGTAGTAACTCGCATATTTTTGGGGAATACAGAGGTTTTGCCTCAAAATACACAAAGAGGGGGATTATTTGGCGGGCGACGTTAACTCAATATGATCGAGTGTAAAAATATTTTCAAAGTCTATAAAAACGGAGACGAAGAGACACCAGCCCTTAAGAATATTTCTTTTACAGTTAAAGAGGGTGAGTTCGTGGCTATCATGGGTCCATCAGGGTCAGGTAAATCTACTTTGATGCATATTCTCGGATGTCTCGATACACCAACCAGCGGATCATATGTTCTGGATGGTCAAGATGTCTCAAAAATTTCCGATGACAAACTGGCCGCAATTCGAGTGGATAAAATCGGATTTGTATTTCAAGCATACAATCTCTTGCGTCGCACCACTGTCCTTCGCAACGTCATGCTTCCTTTGGTCTATGCTGGTATTCCAAGAGAAGAAAGAGAACGTTTGGCCGGAACAGCTCTCACTTTAGCTGGCTTTCCGACAGATCGCTGGCAACACCTTTCTAATCGAATTTCAGGAGGTCAGATGCAACGAGTAGCTATCGCTCGAGCACTAGTCAATCATCCAGCTATCATTCTAGCGGATGAACCGACGGGAAATCTCGATACTAAAACGGGAGAAATTGTACTTAACACTTTTCAAAAATTAAATCGCGAGGAAGGTCGAACCATCATTCTCATTACTCATGAACATGATGTAGCCAAACATGCGTCACGAATTATCCATATCCGAGACGGCAGTATCGTTTAAAAACAATTATGAATATTACCGACCTTTTACAAGAAACGTATACCGCACTCTCGGCTAATAAAACGCGGTCTCTACTCACCATGCTCGGTATTGTTATTGGTATCGGCTCGGTTATAGCGATGATTGCTTTGGGTCAGGGTGCTTCGGGTAGTATTACATCAAGCATTGAGGGTCTGGGCTCTAACCTACTTACTATCATACCCGGAGCACTTGAACCAGGACGTGGCCAAGTGTCTTCTGGTAGAGGTTCAGCAGAAACACTTAAGAATGACGATGAGGATGTTATACGAAAAATCTCCGGAGTTCTATATGTATCACCTGAACTTAATCGTAGATTTCAAATTATCGCCGCAGGTAATAACACTAATTCAACTATCATTGGTATCACGAGTGATTACGCTGTTGTTCATAACACCTCTCCTCGACAAGGGTCAGTTATTACTGATGCAAATGTGCGTAGTGTTGCAAAGGTAACGGTACTAGGTCCAAATGTAGCCAGTGATCTTTTTGGAGAAATGGATCCAGTTGGTAAAAGTATTCGCATTAACTCTATTAATTTCAAAGTTATTGGAGTGTTAGAATCCAAAGGTGGTTCCGGATTTGCTAGTCCAGATGATGCTGTATTTGTGCCATTATCTACAATGCAAAAAGTGCTTGCTGGCGCGGATTACCTTTCATCTATAGCTGTGAGTGTAGAAAATAAAGAGTTGATGTCTCAGGTGCAGGAAGAGCTTACTAATTCCCTTCTGCAAAAACATCGAGTAGATTCTGAAAATGCAGACTTCTCTATCATTTCTCAGGCGGATATTTTGGGCACGCTTAATCAAATTACAACTACACTCACTATTTTCCTTGCTTCTGTGGCTAGCATATCACTTTTAGTAGGTGGTATCGGTATTATGAATATGATGCTAACTACCGTAACAGAAAGAACAAGAGAAATCGGCCTGCGCAAAGCTATTGGAGCAACCCAAAGAGATATTAGACTTCAATTCTTGGTGGAATCAATAATCCTTACATTTATTGGAGGAATAATAGGCATCGTGCTCGGTTGGCTCATATCTTTCGCAGTTTCAACTTTCGCTGGTATTAACGCATCAGTCTCTCTAGGATCAGTGATACTTGCGTTCGGAGTATCGGCTGGAATAGGTATCATCTTTGGATATTATCCTGCACATAGAGCCGCATCACTCAATCCTATCGAAGCCTTAAGATACGAATAGTGAGATTTAATTTAAGAGAGGATGTATTTTGACGCTTATCCAACATAAGGTATAATTATCATTAGTATTAACAGCATTAATTAACTGGACAAATATAATATTATGAAAGAAAAGTTACTTTTACCGATATTGGGTTTGATTACAGCGGGTACGATGCTTATACCTGCTATTAGTATGGCGCAGTCTACTGCAACTACAACACAAATTAATTCAATATCCACACTATTGCAACAATTACAAACCCTAAGAAAACAGATTGATGATTTAAAAGCGAGCCAACAGACTCTACAAACACAAGTGGCTACAGAGTTTAATGCTTTTATTGTCACTTTAAGTCTTGGATCACAAGGAGATGCTGTCAAAGCTCTACAAGCCCTACTTGCGGCAAACCCAGATATTTATCCCGAGGGATTAATAACAGGATTTTTTGGGAAAGCGACAGAACGAGCCCTAAAACGTCTACAAAGAGTAAATGGTTTAGAACAAATTGGTCGTGTTGGTCCCAGAACTCGTCAATTATTAAACAGATTGCTCAGAGAAAATTCAATTGCATTTGAAGATGACGATGATGGGGATGAAAGTGGTAACAGAGGTAATGATGGTAGTAATAGAGGTCATGGTGGTAGAGGAGAGAATAAACGACCGTGTGCTATCGTACCTCCCGGACACTTAATTGCCTCTGGCTGGCTCAAGAAACATGATGGAAACAGACTCATTGTTCCAGTATGTCAAACTCTACCTGGGGGTATTGAGCGAAAATTAGATGACGACGAAGATGATGACGACGATGACGATAATCAGAGATCTACAACTACACCTGACATAATTGCTCCAATTATAAGTAATCTCGTAGCTACAAGTACTACAAGTTCCGTGGCTTCCGTAGTTTGGTCTACAGATGAGAAGACCACTTCAACACTTTGGTACAGCACCACGACTCCTCTAAACACTTCATCGGCAATTAGGTTAGACAACAATTCAAGAAAAACTTCCCATTCTTACACTCTGACAGGGCTAACAGCTTCCACTACCTATTACTACTTGGTCAATGTCTCTGATAAATCACACAACAGTGCTACAACTACAGAACACTCATTTATTACTTTGACGAATTAGAGTAGAAAAGAGATTCGACACCGTCCCACCAGCCATCGCCGTCCGAGTCATTTTTAATCTGGTCGGCTACTATACAAGTACCAATAGTTGCTTCACCTTCAAGGCAAAATCTCATACCAAGCACTTTAATCTCTTCTGTATTTCTGGTGAAATAAAGAATGGCTACAGTAGGTCCATCGGTATACATGACTATCTGACGTTCATCTGATTGGATGTGATAGAAGTCACTCGATTTATAAAGACTAGCAAAAGAGTAAACACTATCCATGAGAGTAAAACACTCTGCTTCTTTTCGAGAATCATTGCATGTATTGGAAATTTGGTGTGAAAGACTTCTGATGCCAGATAGATTATGAGCTTTAGCAAAAGCTAAATAGTTCTGAAATATTGTCCATGCCTCGGAGGCGAGAGCTTGTTCGCTTCCAGGAAGTGAAAGGGTGGGTACAGATAAGGATGGAAAATAATCTGCAATGTTACTTGTTGGAGTGTCACCCTTTGATTCAAAGGTACGATTACTTCTAAAAAGAATCGCGCCTACAGCTAATATGGCGAGAATAACAATGGTATTCTTAATCATTACTCACAATTATATCACACAAATCTTGTTGAGAATATGCGCACATGATAGAATAAAGAATAATGATTGTCTTTGATCGAGTTTCCAAAGTGTATCCGGATAATTCTATCGCTCTTGAGGAAGTGACGCTTTCTATCGAGCCCCAAGAATTTATATCTATTGTTGGGCCATCTGGCGCTGGTAAAACTACCCTCCTTAAACTTTTTCTTGCGGAAGAAAAACCTACTGATGGAGCGGTTTATTATGAATCTATTAACATCCACACCCTTAGCAAAAAAGCGATTGACGTTTTTCGTCGAAAGGTGGGTATGGTCTTCCAAGATTTTCGTCTTCTACCAAATAAGACTGTCTATGAAAACATTGCCTTTACCATGGAGGCGGCAGGTCGAACGGACGAAGAGATAGAGTCGGACGTTCCTCACGTACTTGCCTTAGTCGATTTAACGCCGAAGATTTGGAACTTTCCTCGTGAACTTTCCGGTGGTGAGAAACAGAGGGTGGCTATCGCTCGTGCTTTGGTCAATGAACCTGACATCATTATCGCCGATGAGCCAACTGGTAATCTTGACCCAGCTAATACCTACGATATAGTTCAAATATTAAAAAAGATTAATGATCTCGGTACTACCGTGATACTAGCCACTCATAATAAAGGTATAATTGATTTGTTAAAGCGTCGTGTTGTAGCTATGGATCGAGGAAAAATTGTTCGTGATGATAGAGCTGGTAAATATTTTGTATAGTTTGGTTCGACAAGCTCACCATAAACAATAAAAATGAGTAATAAACAAATGTTTTGGACAAAATTGAAGAGGATAATACGCACAGGTTTTTTCAATTTTTGGAGAGATGGTACAGTCACGCTTGCCTCCGTTTTGATTATGATGGTCACTCTCTCTGTTATCGGCCTCATTTCTTTTTCTAGTGCTATCTTAGATACCACTCTGACAGAACTGAAAAATAAAATCGATATCAACGTTACCTTTATCACCACGGCTAAAGAAGAAGATGTTTTGAATATTAAGCATGTCATTGAATCTTTACCAGAAGTTCTATTGGTTACTTACGTTTCGCGAGATGAGGCCCTGACTCTTTTCAAAGAGAGACATTCGAGCGATCAGACAATTCTCTCGGCCCTAGATGAACTTGATGATAATCCATTAGGGGCGGTTCTCAATGTTAGAGCCAGAGATCCTTCCCAATATGCTTCTGTAGCCAAATTTCTAGAAAGTGATAACGCGCTTTCCTCTAGCGGTTTATCTATCGTTGATCGTATCAACTATTTTCAAAATAAAGCGGCTATTGATAAACTGACGCAAATCATTGCTTCTGCGGACTGGCTTGGTTTTGTTTTAATGTTCTTTCTAGCTACTATTTCTGTAATAATAGCTTTCAATACTATTCGTTTAACAATCTATCTTGCTCGAGATGAGATAAGTGTCATGCGTTTAGTGGGTGCTTCGACCACTTACATTCGAGGACCTTTCGTGGTGGTGGGCATTATTTATGGCGTTGTGGCTGGTATCTTGACTTTACTTTTACTTTTACCTCTGACCTACTGGATTGGTGGCACTACTGAAAACTTTTTTATCGGCTTTAATATCTTCTCTTACTATCTGCGTCATTTTCTGGAACTTGCTATAATCATTATGGTTTCTGGCGTGTGTATTGGCGCTCTTTCGAGCGCTCTTGCTATTAGAAAGTATCTTAAAGTATAATATAAGAGTATAAATTTAATTTAAAATAAATCATATGAACAATACATTAATTGCGATTATAGTAGTTGTTGTTTTAGCGATTGGAGGATTCTTTTTATTCCAGAATAAGGGAGTGGCACCGGTTGATGACTTTGATCCGGGATCAGATCCAGGAACAATAGTTAATACCACTATGCCGGTCCCAGGAAGCGATGTGGTAGAGACCGTAGTCATTAAAGAATTCAGTGTTGACGCCGCTCCTTTCTCTTTCTCACCTTCGACCATGACGGTAAATAAGGGTGATACAGTCAGGATTACTCTTAAAAATACCAAGGGCACTCACGACTTGAAGATCGACGAATTCAATGCCACCACTCGCATACTTAATGCTGGAGAAACACAGACAATTACTTTCTTAGCAAATAAGACAGGCACGTTCGACTATTATTGTTCGGTCGGTAACCATCGTGCCATGGGTATGGTCGGGAAACTGATTGTCCGCTAATTGATTTGTTTTGCTTACTACATTATTACAGAACTTTCTCCTCAATAAATGCCACTCGTTTCTCGTGACCAGAGACTTGGTTCACCATAGGATCAAGCTTTTCTTCTATATTATCTAGACGTTTGTCTACAGCATTAAAACGTTCGTCTACACCATCAAAACGCTCATCTACACCATCAAAACGTTTGTCGATGAGTGTTACCACATCACTGATAGTCGTCGCAAGCCTCTTCTCTGACCCCTCGATACTCTTAGATAACCGCTTCTCCATTCCATTAAGATGTGTTTCTAGTTCTTTTTTCATAAAACCATTCTATCAAAGATCATTGGTTTATTCAATAAAAGTAAGAGCCTTCCCAAGCTTGTCTCCACGGCCAGTACGGCCGATACGATGGACGTAGTCGTCATAGGTGGCTGGTAAGTCAAAATTGATGACGTGTGTTACTTCAGAGATATCAAGACCACGAGCGGCCACATCAGTGGCGGTGAGAACTTGTGCGTGGTCACGCTTGAATAAATCGAGAGAGCGTTGTCTATCACGTTGGCTTTTGTTCCCATGAATAGATTCGGCCTTGAATCCCCTTTTTCCTAGTTCTAGAGCAAGTCTCTCAACTCCATGTTTAGTCCGGCCAAAGACCAAGACTTTACTAAACTCTTTCTGATTTAATAGATTATGAAGAATATCGAGCTTATTCTTATCTTTTGGAATTCTTACTACATCTTGATGCACATTTTTCGCGGTATCTTGCGTTTTCACCGAGATACGTACTGGATTGCGTAAGAATTCATGAATGAGTTTCTCTATTTCTGATGAAAGGGTGGCAGAGAAAAAGAGCACCTGTCTTTCTTTGGGCATTTTTGACATCATAAATCGCACATCACGGATGAAACCCATATCAAGCATTCTATCCGCTTCATCGAGAACAATTGTTTTGAAACCCGAGAGGTCAAGCACCTTCTGTTCTATCAGATCTTTTAAGCGCCCTGGAGTACCGATGACAAAGTGATGTCTTTGGTAGAGTTCTCTAATCTGCTTACCCATACCGACGCCACCGATACAAAGGACTGAAAAAAGATTGGAATTTTTAGCAAAACATCTAAGTTCCTCTTCAATCTGACAAGCAAGTTCGCGAGTAGGCACTACGATAAGTACCTTCTCTCGTGAGTCAAGAATTATCTTATTGATAAGTGGTATGAGGTACGCAGCAGTCTTACCTGTACCGGTGTTGGCAATACCAACGAGATCTTCACCTTTAATGACACAGGGGATGGCTTGATCTTGTATAGGGGTGAGGGCGACATAACCCTTGGTCTCAATATTTCTCTTGAGAATTTCTTGAAATTTAAAATCGGCAAACGAATTTTTCGGTACGAATATTTCCGTCTTTAAGTCAACGATAGTCTTATTGACAAATCTAGATACGTCGATATAAACACCCTGATTGGGAAACTTAGTTCTACTATGAAATTTTCTAGGCGCTCTTTGGCCCTTTTTAGGATAAAACATATACTAATCTGTAAATCTCTTGAGGTTTACAGACACATGTCTAACAAAACCCGCGAGTACTGATTTACCCCCTTATAATATACTAACTAGCTTATTTTGTCAATATCAAGAGGTAACGGCTCTTTTTCAGGAGTTTCTTCTTCTATATCTTCCTCCACTTCTACCTCCTCCTCTATTTCTACTTCTTCCTCTATCTCCACCACTTCTTCCGGTTGCTCTTGCTCGGCTTCTGTTTCGGAAACTATTTCAGGAATAATTTCTAAAATAGTTTCAGGAGTAGTAGAGCCTTCATTTGATTCCATCTCCAATTCTAATTCTGTCACAACGTCTATAACATCTACTGGTGCAACAACTTCAGGTACAGAAACATTTTCTACCGGCGGATCAGAAATTGAAAGTGATACTCTCTCCACATCATGATACTCAATCCCCTCCGTCTCCCCATCTACCCATCCGGAATAGACTACATCGACGAGACACGTATCTATCGGGACAAATCCCCCACCTGGAGGCAAACTTAGACTAAGAGATAACGGGCCAAGACTAGTTGTTGTGCCATACGAAAACATCATGAGCTTGTTCGAGTAAGTAAAGGGAGTCGAGCTCGCAAGTAGATCTATGGCGTTACAGAGAGCGGGAGATGTTCCTCCTATTTGTTCGATATGAACTTTGTACGCAAGTAGAAAATCTCCTGCTCCTCCCGTAACCGTTGGAATAATAGTAACTCCCGATACTCCGGGAGTAAGTTTAATATTTGACGATTCCTGTGGAGCCAGGGCGACACTAAAATCAAGTGAGCCGGCATTAAGTAAATTCCCGATAGATGTTTCAGTATCGTTAAAATACGAAACTGTACCGCCAGGATTCGCCAAGATCAATCCTGTAGTGACAAAAAGGGCTATAATACTTGCTACAAAAGGGTAATTACTCTCCTTCTTGACACTCTGTAAATATATCGGGCGCAAGACATCGTCCATCTTATAAATTCGCTTGAGCACTTTCTCCTTTTCCATAGGAACTTTCTTTTTACGTCGTATTACTTTGCGAATTTCTTTTCCTATGTCAATAATTTCGTTCAGAATAATAAGTGCCGCAGGAAACGCGATAAGGAGAATAAATCCAACTGGCTGTCTGGCAAAATCAAGAAGATAACCGGCATTCGGCACAGTAAATATGACCTTTCCTATGACGTCACTTCCCTTGACAGACGTTGGATCTCTTTCTTCGTTGGCATCTCCTTTGACTTGGTACAAGGTCTTGCCTTGTACTTCGCTAATGGAAACAATGCGGTGAGTCGTGGGATAAGTAGCACGGCTGTCTTCTCCAAAAGTGATGATATCCCCCACACCATAGAGAGAAGCGGGTTTAATTACTACAATGCCACCTGTTTTGATAGCAGGTTCCATGGAACCAGACTTCACGATTTTAACTTCAATATTATTTGGTATTGGTAGAAGCGGAGTGAAAAAGAGAGTAGCCACTCCCACTAAGAGAAGTATGAAGAGTCCATATAGAGTATTGGCTAGAAATTTTTTCATATTCTAAATTCTCTTGGATTTCTAAAATCGCGCGGTTCACGCGGCTCGCGAGGAGTTCTTGGTCTATTATCATCCTCGTCGTCGTCATCTTCCTCATCATCGTCACCATCGTCATGTGGAGGTTTGGGCGGCTTCGTCCCACTACAGATAAATTTCGGGTTCTCCTTGGCCGGTAATGCTCTAATAGAAACATCTACTGACATAGAATCGGTTTGAGCCTCATTGCCTAAAGTTGAACCGTCACAAGAAATTATATTTGTCGAGAGATTTACGGATAGATCGCCGGCGCACCAATAGATTCCAACATAACGACTTTGATTGACCTTGCACGAATTGCCATTCCTCGCGTCGCCGATTACATATGTTGTATCATCAAGAACATCAAGAGCGGACTGGGTGCTGGTGCCAAATAGGGGTTTCTCCCCCTTCTCAAATTTGTTGTCGCCATCATCGAGCCACCCGAAAAATTCCATGCCCTCCGCTAGTTCGCCGTCTAGAGTACCGTCTGGGTCATCTAGAGACTCCGGCTCGTTTTGGTCATTGTCGAGACTTGTAAGATTAGAGAAATCCAAACAAAGCCAAGCGTCCGCCTTTTTGACATGCATACTGATTGTGTTCTCGCCGTAGTCCCCAGGCTTGATATCATCAAAATTCCAGAATTTATCTACCCCAGGTGTAAGATTTTTCAACTCCCACGTCGCCGAAGGTACCGAGACGTTATTGTACGTCGAGGTACTATCAATTTTCAAGTCAATGCCGTTTGTGGCAAATGTTACCCCGGGTTCAACTCCCCTAGCATAGAGCGCTCCCACTATCAGCGCGAAAAATCCTGTCAAGAGGATTAAGCGCCCAACAATTTTTATGATTGTCGTTGGCATTACTTCATAAATTAATAAGAGCTATAGAATTCTAGAAGGACAACTTGTTTGGTAGAGACGTACGTTATCAAGGAAGGTGCCGAGTGAGTTAGCTGTACCGAGGTCAGTGAATCGAATTTCGGTGCTTGCGTCTCCTGCGATAAAGTTAACAGTGCGCTCACTCCAAGAGATAGCACCTCCGCCCGCTGTGGGGCCAGTGGTATCAAGAGAAGTACCTTCTACTTTTACTTCTAGATTATTGTCTGCAGCAACCGTGTTTGGCCTGGGTGAGAAGTGATACTTCAAAGTATAGTTAGCTCCCGGCACAGTAGCAAAATTACGATAAATACTTACTGATGCAGGCTCTCCATTACCACTATCACTTGGTCCGCCCCAATCAGTATCAAGTTCGGCGTACTGGTCTCCTTCAAACGCAGCACCGAGCACTCCTTCGTGAAGTTCAAGATTGGCAATTACTGGACGAGTTTGTAGACCAAATGAAGCTGGAATATCCCCGCGCCACTCCACTGTCCAACCACCCGCAACAGATGCGAAAACGTCCCACTGTCCACTACCCGGAACTTCTGGAGTTTCAAACCTACCGTCTATTAGAAGATCCACGAGGATATCGAAGGTACACTCCTCACACTGGAAATCAGGATTATGTCGCGATTGAATAGCTTCAAATTGAACATCAAGAGTAGCGCCATCTGTTTGAGTCTCATTATTAAGATTTGCTCCATCGCAGAGAATACCCGAATTAGCAGATGGATTAACGCCTGTACCTATGGCTAAAGGACTAAGTGTTAATGCTCCAAAACACCATGCCTTAGCTATATATGCTTCTGTATTTGCAGGCATTGGTCCGGGAGTGCCCCACACGTTGTCGTCTGAATCTGCCAGCGCAACGGAGAAGGCCCCTGTAGTTGAGGCGAGATTCATGAGAGTTTGGATGCCTCCAGATATACCTTGTCCGTTTGCAGTTTCATCATCTTCAAGAACATTATCACCATCGTCAGCCCACCAGAACATTTGGATATTTTGCGCAAGTTCGCCGTCCCAATTGTTATTGAGATCATCCTGTGTATCCCCAGATCCGAGTTCAGGTTCGTTCGAAGAAACATCGTTATTTGAAGTTAGTGTTACGTCCATGCATGCCCACGCATCATTCTCTACATGGAGCGAAATTGTATCTTCGCCCTCATCATCCGGTTTTAGGTCAAGGAAGTTGAAAAATAAGTGGCCCGGAAGATCGTCCAGTTGCCAAGTCAAGTTAGAATTTGCCACACCGTTGTAATAAGATTTGTTGTCAACTTTGAGGTCAATAGTACCGGCGGCGAAGGTGTTGCCGACCGATGTTTCTGTATCAGAGAAGAAGGCGCCTGTCGCTCCGGAAACAATGACTGCTCCCGCGCCGATGATAGTGATGAGTCCGAGTATTATGCGTCGCATAGATAAATATTAATTTGTAATGCCGGTTCCCATCCAGCCCGCACAAGCCCTTAGAGTAAGAGCTCGTGAACGGCTAGAGAAGATTAGTTCTAGGAAGGCGAGTTAGTATCGTCGTAATGGATGTAGACGTTACCTTCGAACAAGTATTGGCTTGGATTCCAAGCTGTCATCGGGCCGGTTGTCGGGCTACCACCGTTGTAATCTGAAGATCGGACTAGCCAGATTTTTGCTCCAACGGAGAGGTTACCATCAGGGGAAGTTGGCAAATCTATTCCTAAGTTAGGAGTACCAGAAAAACTAATATTTCCGCTTCCATTACTCGTTCCACTTCCAATGAATGCTCCAGGATTATTTCCTGGCCAGCCATCAGCGTAATAGATTAAGCTGTAAGCAGTGCTCGGAGCCAAACCGATTCCATTTAAGGTGTAGTTGAATGTCAGGCCATCGCCAGTCCATGCAAGATCTGCGTAAATTTGATCACTTGAATGGACAATCCAAGGACCTCCAGTTACTTCTGTTTCGTTTTCTAGACGAAGGCTATGAGTGGTGTCTGGCTCTGGAAGGACGTTCCCACAAACAAAGTTTGAATTATTGCGAGATTGTTCAACGCGGAACGCAATATCTGCGACCATTGAGTCAGTTTGAGCAATGTTGCCCATTCCAGCTCCGTCACAAGTAATCGTTGACCCTACTGTCTGTGTACCAGCACACCATGCGAGGCCAATGTAATTTGTCTGTCCTGCAGGAATAGGGCCGGAGCCGGTAGTCGAGTCTGCAAGTTTGTAAGTCTTTCCTCCGAGCACATCACTTGCAGGACCGGATTGATTTGAGAAAAGAAGAGGTTCGGATGCCTGTTGCCAAATATTATCACCTTCAGTCGGATCGTTTGACCCTTGAAAACCTAGAGTTGCACCCTGATCTAACCATGCCGCGAACTTAAGGTTTTGAGCAAGTTCACCGTCAAAAATGCTGTCGGTGTTTGTCACGTCCCCCGCCTCTAATTCAGGCTCAACAGAGCTGACATCATCGTTTTTCGTGATATTCACATCCACGCACGCCCAAGCAGGGTTACTGTCAATGTGAAGTGAAATTGTGTTTTCTCCCTCATCGCCAGGCTTGATATCAGCTAGATCAAAGAATTTATTTGAAACTCCTAGATCAGTTAAGGTCCATGAACCTGAACATGGTTGACCGATTAAATCAGGCCGAGTTGTGCCAGTCGGATTGTCGTCCACCCACAAATGCGTGGTTGAATCACAAATCAAACCAGCATAGTGAGCTGTACTGTCTACTGTCAGATCAATCTCACCTGCGGCAAAGGTGTTGCCGGTTGAAGTTTCTGTATCAGAGAAGAAGGCGCCCGTGGCTCCGGCTACTACTGCCCCGATGAAGACTATCATTCCTAAACTTAGTAAAATTCTTTTCATGAATAATTTTCTTTTAATTAACTTTTAATCACAAAGACTTTCACTCTTCCCACGAGCGCAAGACGTGTGTTAGTAGCAAGTGTAATATGAAGTGCAAGAAATAAAAAAACCAATTCTGTTCACTAACCTGTGAGTTACTGGGTATGAAATGTGGATAAGTAAGGGATAATACTTTCTAGAGTTTTATAAAAAAATGTGAATACTGTTTAGTTAAGCAAGTAGATATGGAACGGAGGCAATGCCTCCGTAGGTTTAATCTATCGATATGCGCCACCGCGATTGTCTACTACTTCAATAAGAATTTTTTGTTCATTAAAATCAGTTGCGAATATAATCCGAATTTTACCAACCCTTACTCGGTAACAGCCTGCCCATTTTCCGGAAAGGCGTTTCAGATTGATTGCTACTGTTTCCCCACGCAACTTCCTGATAGCCAACTTTACAGGATTAATGACAAACTCGTCCAGCAAGTGCCGTTGACGAAGAAATTTTTCGGCCTGCCTAGAAAAATTTATTTTCCAGTCCATGCTTTACATTTACATACGAACGCGTACGCTTCGCACACTAGAACGAGAAGGGGTCTTATAGAGCTTCTCGATGTTTTCTTGTTCTCTTTTAGAAACAAGCGGTAAATGTAATACGCGTAGCAACGTTAATTCTTCTTGAAGCGCTTCTCGTACACTCTCGCGGGCGAGCTTTTTTATTTCATTTTTAAGGGCAGTACTCATATATAAAATATATCATAAGTCCATCCTTGTTTCAACATTCCACTTTCCCAAAAGACCGTTTTAATATGGAAAAATAAATACCGGAACCTTGACTTCATCAGAAACTGGATAACCAAAAAATTGGACAACAAATATACTTTCTCGTCCTTTATAGAAACCGGGTGCAATGGCAATGCCGATTTCGGTAAATCTGTCATTTAGCAAATTGGTCCTATGTCCTTCAGAATTTAACCATGCTTGTACAACATCTTCGGAATCAGCGAAGTTTACTGCCAGATTCTCGCCGGCGTAACGGAAATTATACTGACCTTCCCTAAGCCATTGCCAAGGAGATTTACCTTCTGGAGTGTTATGAGAAAAGTAACTTCTTTTTGCCATATCATTGGCCTTCTCTTGCGCTATGGCAGTAAGAGTTAGATTAACTTCAAGTGGCAAAACATTTCTCTCCGCGCGATTTGAATTGGTAAGGTCAACCAAGACAGACGTTATAACCGCCGACAAGAGATCTTGATTTTTAACAATAAGATATTTTACAGAGAACGCCAAACCAAACATGACAACCATCAATAGAATGACACCGAAAAATTTATATTTGATCCCTTTTTTCATGCCCAATAAGTATATATCAAGGGTTAGCCTCGATATTGTATACTATTCGGCCGCTTTAACGAACTGGAAGATATTTCCTTTTCTAAAAATATTTTTCAGTCTATTCATAAATTTATCTAATGGCGAGATGGGCGGTTCTATTGGAGTATCATCGCTATTTTCGAGATTATATTGGATTTCGTTATCATCTAGTTTGGCTGTAGGAATTTTACTTAGAGTCGGATTTTGCCTAACCTTCACAATGATGGCGGGGGCATTTGGGTTATCTGACCATGCGACAAGAGGGGGTATCTGAAGCGCGAGTTCTGGGCACTCTAGCATGTTTATCCAACGCAGAGTTGTCTGATACGCGATACCGGTAGGATCTTTTAAACCCCATGGCGCGAGAATTTCTTCTGGATATTTATCTTGAAATTCCTTGGCTACTTGGAAGGTAAGCGGTCCATAGAATCCAGTGATAGGCAGATTAACGCCCATCTCTTTGTTCAAAAACTCTTGCAGTTTCATGACTTGTTCTCGATCATTGTCCATACCCTGACGGATAAATTTATCCATGTAGAGACCGCAACTTTCGCCAAGAACTTCGCCTTCGTTTTCCAAATTATTTCCCGCGACAGTGACTCGAGAAGAGACAGTACCAGAAGAAGCGTCAGTACCTAAGTCAGGATCTTGAAGGTAATCCCCACCCAATGCCTCAACCCAAGCGGTATTTGTATAAACCCCAGGAGTCGTGCTGGCATTAAAGATGGCTGTGTAGGTAATAGTAATCTCTTCATTTGGAAAGATTTCACCCAGTTCCCAATCATTTTTGGTTATAATCTTGCCGTTTTCATCTTTAAGAACATCGTAGAGAATTCCCTCAAAGGCGGAGCCTCCTTCGTTTCGTACCACAATCGTATAATCCACACTACTGGAAGCGGTAATATCTGTGCTGGTAGCAGAATTTGTTTTAGTTATTTGAAGGCCTGGGTAAGTGGTTGTTTTCGTAGTGCTTTCGTGAGAAATCCTTCCAAAAGTTGGTAGAGGTCGAAAAGCTAAGAGAGAAACTGAATCGGAGTTATCAGTTGGATTGCCGTCAGTCTCGTTGGCTGAAACTTCAAATGTATGGTCAATGAGAGTCTCACCGTTCGGCAAACTGTCGCCTACCCTTGCGCTGTAGGAAAATTCTTTTATCTCTCCTGGCGCGAGATCCCCTACTTCCGAGGAATACGTTCCATCTTGATCATCGTCTTCAAAACTGATGTGTTCTGAATCGAATCTTCCATTAAACCTTACATTGTGAGCCGAGGCATCACCGCGATTGGCAATCGTGGTATGAAAGATGGGTACCGAGCCCGGATTCAGAGTCTCTGGTCCTTCGACTTGAGTAGCAACCCAGATGTCGGGTTGACCAAACGAGATATTACCACTCCAGTCTCCAAAGATATTAATGAGCGCGATAATCCAGTTGGTACTTATGATATTGGTATTGACAACATTCAGCACATTTGCGCCGGCATAAGCATTGCCGGTATTGATAGAAGCATCACCATTGGCACTCGTGGCTTTGTTTTCTCCCGTTAGAGCAAAGACTTTTACATTATTTGTAGTAGTGGCGGCATTATTTGTATTCACGTTGATACCACCCCCACCTAGAATCCCTCCGCCACCTGCATTATCCGTAGAAAAGAGCTCAAGACCTGATGGAGTTTCGGCCCAACTTATACCTTCCGGCGCGTTAAAGACCGAGCCATTCCAATTACCGAAGATTCTAAAGACTACATAGAATGTGGGCGCATTCAAGAGATTCGCATTGACAATATTTGTAACATTACTACCAGCAACTGCATTACCAGTTTCAATCGAACTTTCGTCACCTACCGCTTCGTTTGCTCCAGTATCTGCGGAAGTTTCTACTGAATTCTCTATATTAGCTGAATTGGTAGTAGAAATATCCGCATTCGCCAAAGATGACGGTGAGAAGAAATTGGAGAAGAAGTCCGAATTGGGGAAGATGAGGTCACCGTCCCAACCGCCGAAATTATTGAAGGCGAAGAGCAAATAATTCGAATTAATGATATTTGTATTGGCAATGTTGACCACATTCGCACCAGCGTAAGCGTTACCGGTATTAATCGAAGCACCATCGCTACCTAGAGCAGAGTTTTGTCCGGTTGCAGAACGTACGATAACTATATTTGAGATCATGGCATTATTTTGTGCTTCTACGGAAAGAGTGGATTCGAGACCGTCGCAAGTTGGAGTACCACAGGGATTGGAAGAAGAGGCAGTATCAGAAGTTGGAGTGGCAAGTGGACGGAGATCAACGTGTCCAAGTGATCGAAGGAAATTATTGAGCAGATACAAGAAACCGTTTGATTCAATTAAATTTAAATTGACTACCGAGACAACGTTAGCGGAAGCGTATGCGTCGCCCGTTGTAATCATAGACTCGCTTGTTGAGGAAGCGTTGTTCTCTCCCGTGGTAGCTGTGGTGGTGGCTTCATTTTCTACTACCCCTTCGTTGTCAATTAAAATAATCTCTGCATTCTCTTCTGGCAGAGTCTCCGTTTCAACTATGTTTGTATTAACTTCACTGATAGTTTCAGTTTCAGCCTCTGCATCTCCTGTCACTATTTCTGTTACGGATGCTGGCTCCGGTTCCCCCTCGACTTCGCTCGGGGCAAGCGGTTCAGGCGTAACTTCTTCCACAGGTATTTCTTCCATGTCCGTCGTAGCTTCAGCGGAGTCGGAAACTGCCTCTTGGGCCATGACTTGCAAGGGGTACATCGGCGCAAGAATCAAAGCCGAGATAGTGAATCCGGCTGCCAGACGCTTAAGCATCTCCAAATTTTTAGGCGTTAAATATTGATAAAACATATTTGAAAATTTTATTTAAGAAAGCTATTATGGGATTAGTTTTCTCTGCTTCCACAGTTGTCGTAGCCGTGGTTGTCACACTCGAGCTTGCTTGTCCTAAGTCGGTCGAAGCAATCACATTTGCTGAAGAGTTAATGTTAGGCAGATTTACTTCAATACTTTTCTCTATCACTGCGTTTTCACCAACAGGTGCCACTATGGTCTCATCAATGTCAGTAACGACCTCACCGTCAACTTCGGTGTAAATCTTTACGTTTGCCTTGCTCTCGCCCTGGATAACTTCTCCAGAACCGGCTTGCCCTGAGCTTGTCGAAGGGGCTGAATTGCCACCGGTTGAGGCCGAGGATGAAACATTATTAATAATTTCCACTTGTGGTGAGCTTGCTTGCCCTGAGTCAATCGAAAGGGTCGAACCCATAGCATAAACCGGCAAGGCAAGACCTAGCGTGAAAGAAACTCTTAATATGTGTTTTGTAATTTTCAGCATATCCCTCGAATCCAGCTCCAGTTGTTGGCAACTAGGGCGGGACCCGAAGGCCCGAGGGCCTTTCGGAAAGAAACTATCTGCGAATACGAGTAATGTTGTGGTTGACGAGATTAACAATGTCGGATACTGATCCAGCACTGCCAGTTGTAATTTCTCCACCCAATCCACCATGGCCAGCATTACCGCCATTGCCGGTAGTACTGTGCTCTATGTCATCGCCATCGTTTGTCATGTTGCCTCCATTGCCACCCCCATCACAACCACATCCGGAGTCACCCCCATTTGCATTGTTGTGACCGGTCTTGGCATCAACATCAACATAATTTCTGACGTTTGCTGTGTTGGTATTGCTGACAGAAACATCGTCCACATTGCTATCATCGTCGCAGTCGCAACCTACTACAACAGATGTCTTATTGTAGTTAACATCGTTTGCTATCAGAGATACTGCAGAAGCGTTACCGGTGTGTATTACACCACCGTCACCACCATTGCCACCGTTACCACCATGGCCAGTGGAACTGTTCTCGATATCTTCACCATAGCTTTCGTTGGTCATGTTTCCACCATTGCCAGCGGAACTGCCTGTACCGCCGTCGGCATCATTGCCTCCAGTCTTTGCAGACACATCTACATAATTGCTTACGTCAGCATTACTGTTGTTAGTAACGGTGATGTCATTACTACTTGACCAATGCGACCAGTCCATAGAAGCAGAAGCTGGTGTAGCAAAGCTCATTAGGGCTGCGATAGCAAAGATTGCTGTAATTTTCTTCATTTTTTTCTTTACTTAATTAACTAACTTATAATGAGAACTTTTCTTCGGTCCCTTAAGGGCTAACTGAAGAAAAATTCTTTTTTATCAACCTCTTGGATTCTTGAAATCCAAGAGACAAAGGACGTGCTTGCGTCCCCTATCTCTTGAATTCCATAAAAATCAAGAGCAACCCTTTATATAAGACAAAGAACTATCTTCGAACGCGAGTGATATTGGTGTTCACTTTATTCAACACCCTTGAATTGGCGTTGGCATTGCCGGTAATCACTACACCTCCGGTTCCACCACCACCACCTCTCCCGCCATGACCAGTATTATTGCCATTACCGGATCCCGAAATACTTCCACCATTCCCACCATTGCCGGCATTCGATCCACCAGCACTATTGCTACCAGTACTTGCTTGCGTGTTCTCATTGTTTGTCACAGTAGCAACATTGTTATTTGTTACAGTCACACTTCCACCGCAACATTTGTCTGGACAAGTTTTAACTTCAAATTTATATAAGAGTCCGGCTGGATTGGAACCGACACTGTATGTGCCCACATTTTTTACTTCAATCCGGAGAGTATGATTCCCGGGCGTGACATTTGCAGTGAGATTGTAGATATCCTGTGTAGCGAGTGTGAAGTTCACGTCATTGACATTTCCCGCAACTGGTACACCGTCAATGAAGACCTCATAACTATTATCGGTAGCGATATCAAGTTGCGCGGATAACACTGTGCCAACGACTGTGAAATTTTTCTCAAAAGCCACTACTTCATTGTTTGCTGTGGCTCCAGATTTCCAGATCCATGTAGAACCGGGAATTGATGCAGTCCAAGCTGGATGAACGGCTATCACTGCGGGACTGTCTCCTACGACAGTAGTAGTCAAATCACTTACCATAGTTTCGATAACCTGATTCGTGCATTCACACGGAGGAGGGGGCGGAGGAGGAACCACACATGTCGGTATAGTAATGGTGTTTGTATCAGTCGTGACCGTTCCGCCAAATGCCAAGGCTCTTCCTAGCCACGTTACGGTACTGCCTACTGTGATACCCGCATCGTCAATAACTGTTCCTATAAATGTGGAGTTGGCACCCAGCGTGGTAGCGATTGGGGTCCAAAATACATCGCAAGATGATGCGCCATCCAAAGTAACGTGTGAGTTAGCTACTGTATTAAGAGCACCAGTTGACCTGAAAATATATGTTCCGTTGCCGCTCAAGGTAATACCTCCTGTTCCCACAGACATAGCTCCTGTCACACAGTAGACTCCGGGTGTGTACACGCCAATAGGACCGTGTGTCGTATCAGTAGCGAGATCAATTGCTCCAGACGCGAAAGAGAATGTACAGGTTTGGGAAGCCAAGGCAGATAGGGTAGTACCTTGATCTAGACCTGCCGTGGAATACGACGCGCCGGAACCATAGTTCGGATGCGTGCCTAAGGGAGCCACAGCCGGTGGCGTGGTGAATCCAACATCTCCATTAATGGTCGTTACCGTAGTGTTGGTGTAAGTACTAGAAAGAACACCGTACGTTGCCGCCGCTCCAAGAGATGGCGTCGCCGCCGCAAGCGCAGGCGTAGGTACAGAAAGACCAAACATAAGCGTAGCAGCCAAGATAACCGTTGAAATTTTATTTACTGCTTTCATATATTTTGTTATTTTATTTTGTACAGGTGAAGAACTATCTTCGAATACGAGTAACGTTAGTATTTACCTTGTTTAACACACTAGAATTTGCATTAGCGTTGCCGGTAATCACTACACCTCCGGCTCCACCGTTACCACCTCTGCCGCCGTGACCTCCAGTATTGTTATTGCTAGATCTGGAAACACTTCCGCCATTCCCGCCATCGCCAGCACTCGATCCACCGGCACTATTGCTACCAGTACTTGCTTGGGTACTGACGTTGTTTGTCACAGTAGCAACATTGTTATTAGTTACAGTTACACTTCCACCGCAACATTTGTCTGGGCAAGTTTTGACTTCAAATTTATAGAGCAATCCTGCTGGATTACTCTGTGGATTGTTTGAGCCAGGGTGATTACTTACTTCGATGCGGAGTGTATGCGTTCCCGGAGTTACGACTGCTGTTAGATTGTGTATATCCTGCGTTAACAGTTGGAAGTTATTTTCAGCCGGGTCTGCGGCGACTTGTACGTTATCAATGAAGACCTTGTAGCTGTTATCAGAAGCGATATCTAATTGTGCTGACAACACTGTGCCACTAACTGTGAAATTCTTTTCAAAACTCTTTGTTTCGATTACGGGATTCACTGGGTTTTCTTCCCAAATCCAAGTTGCACCAGGAATTAATGCTGTCCAAGCCGAGTGAATAAAGGTAAGCGCTACGGCATTGCCTCCTCCTACAACCGTATTAGAGGTATCACTAAACATAGTTTGAGTAACCTGATTCGTGCATTCACATGGTGGTGGAGGAGGACATGAGTCCTCTGTCACGACCACATTATCAAGGAAGGTACCAAGTGAGTTTGGCGTGCCGTGGTCTTCAAATTTGATGGCGGTAGAAACACCTGTTGCCACAACAGTATGCGAGTATTGTGTCCAGTTAGTCTGACTGCCACCTGCGCCCGTGTGATCACCTACTTCACTTCCGTTCCAGAACGCTTTCAGGTGATTGTCTCCCGTCGCAGTTCCAGGTCGAGGTGAGAATTGATAACTAAAGGTATAAGTACATTCTGTTTTCGTCGGAACATTTTGGGAGATACGGACAGATGCCGCTTCGTTATTTATTCCACCGCCAGGTCCGTCCCAATCAGTATCGAGTTCAGCGTATTGCAGTCCCTCTTGTGGGAGCCAGCCGTTTACACCTCTGTGTAATTCAAGTTTTGGATCACCACTTCCCGAACTAGGCATCCATTCAATCGTCCAACCTGGTACTGATGCAGTTATAAAGATATCCCATAGTGCCGGCGCGTTGACTATCGGAGTTTCGAATGAACCGTTTACAACTTGCGCTTGAGCGAGAGTCACACTAACAAGAAAACCCATGAGCGCGAGCGATGCCACGATCATTGTTCTTGAAAGTTTTGGAAATGTTTTAGTCATATTTTTTTAATAGTTAATAATTCTTCACACACAGAAAAACCACACGAGAAAACCGTGTGGCTTTTATTTCAAACTTTTCTTTTGTGTGGGAAACCTGTTTCATATCTTTTTCACCATATCTTCCGGTTTCCCCTCGAAAGATATTTTCTCTGAAAGCCTTCTTATTCTATACCTGACCTTTATACTGTCAATGACTTATCCACACTTGAAGGGTTTCTATTCTTTGATCGAGCTATAATGTGTACGATAGTCCAGTAACTCTTGCTATTACATAGTAGACTGATTTAAATCTGTAACGAAAAACTCCCAGAAGGGACGCTAGATTGGGAAACTGACCCCTTTCAGGGTAAGTAATCTAACGTCCCTTCCGGGAGTTTTTATATATTAGGGCTGAAATTTCCTTTCGTAGAATACACTTATGACTGTTATGAGTCAAGGACTTTTATTTATTGTAATATTTGTCCATTATGACCAAAAGGAAACGGAGGCAATAGCGCCTCCGTTTATATCTACCATCTTATATCTTATTTATGCTTCCTCCCTTTTTTCGTAAAGAGTTATTAGTTTCCCCTTTACTTCCCTTACAATGAGCTCGATGTCTTTATCTTTAAAAATCCAATGGTTGGGACCAACCATGCGAATTGTTGTGACAACCCAGAGCTTTGCTTTAGGAAAATACAACACAACTGCTTCCACTAATGCTGAAATGGGTTTTGATTCGCGATACTCGGGTTCTTCGAGTCTCATCTCTTCTTTCACATTCTGCGGAACTTGCGTACTAGCCAACTCCACATCAATGATGAGGAGCAAAACAACCAACAACGTTTTCATTTTAACCTCCAATTTCTGTTCCGACTCAATCTTTGTGCCTATCTGGTTCGTATAATATACCCATCTTTCTTTACCTGCCACTATTAAAAATAGTTACCCAAAAGACCGTCTTTTGGGAATAAAAAAACAAGGGCCAAATGGTCCTTGACTAACTACTAGGTTAGATTGAGAACTGTCATTAGTCAGTTCTCAATCTAACCCTTTTCATTCACACCTCCTCTAAGTTAAGAATTAACTGTGGCTGTACTTCCTGCTTTTTCGGAAATATTTCTCCAAAACAGTCCACATGGTAGATTTTGCCCGAATGGGCAACCGCATTTCTACCAGTAACGTCTACCGACCTATTGCACTTTGCATGTGCACACGACGTTTCTGTCAGATAGATTTTGTGACAGACTAGGTGCATAACACCGAGTCCCACGACCTCAAAATGCGGCTTCTTCTCATTAACTACTTTCTGACACTTTACATAAGCACAGATACTCATGATGTCTCCTTTCACGTTTACTGAATTATTACAATTTAACAAGTCTTTTTTTATTATACATATTTTTATAAAAAAAAAATACAAGGACTAGGTAGTCCTTGTATATTAGATAGGGAGCCAAGAACCAACAACGTCAGTCCTCGGCTCCTCTTTGGAAGAAGGAGCTGGGAAACCCCTTGGTGAGGTGGCAGATAAAATCACCCCCTTTCTCTAGCAATGTCCGGCAAAAAATGGGTCAGTATCCATCAAGTCATCATACCAACTTGCGTCGGTGCTTCCCAACCCCAAAGCGCTGCAGAATATCGCGACGTCTTGTGGGTCTGGCGTCTGAAATCTCCTGGTGGCGTTCGACGGTTGCCGACGCGTAGCTGTAATATCCAGAGTAATCACTGAGATTCTCGACCGTTTGTCTTGTTTCATACACCACTCCCTTCTTGACGAAAAAGATCCTGCAACTGCGATCGAGCCGCACAGTTTTCACAGATTCTCTTGGTGTCCATATTACCCTCCATTCATCCCAAGTTTCTTAAACACACCTCTCTTCAGTCTGTCTTCATAATACACCCCAGATTTTTTTATACCACTATCAATTAAGTATTTTAATTTTAGCGCCGATTTTATTTAAACGTCCCAGGATATTTTCATAACCGCGTTTGATAGCATAAACATTACGTAAAATCGACTTTCCTTCCGCTCCGAGCATGGCCACCATAAGCATTACAGCAGGACGAAGCGCTGGGGGACAAACAATCTGTGCACCCTTGAGTTTAGATGGCCCATCGACAAATACACGATGAGGGTCGGCCAAACGCACACTCGCCCCGAGTCGATTAAGTTCAGTAAAGAAGATAGCTCGATCTTCCCACATCCAGTCGTGTATAAGTGTTCTACCTTTGGCTTGCGTAGCTATCGGGACGAAAAATGGCAGATTATCGGTATTAATACCGGGATATGGTTGGGCATGAATTTTGTCGTGAAGCGCTTTAAGTTTAGAAGGTCTAATCGTCAAATTGACAAGCTTTGTGTGACCATTAAGTGCAAGATAGGTTTTGGACATATCATAATGCAGTCCCATTTTCTCCAGTTTCAGTAGTTCCACCTTTAGAAAATCAATCGGAGCTCTCAAGATTTTTAACTTTGAGTGAGTCATGATCGCCGCGGTTATGAAGAGCATGGCTTCTATAGGATCTTCGCTGTTTGCATATTCAATATCTCTGTTTGTATTTGGATTGCCTTCTATCGTGAGAGTTTTTGTACCGATACCTTCAATTTTAATACCGAGTTTCTTTAAAAAATAACATACTTCAAGCACCATATAATTTTGTTGAGCAAAATCAATAATAGTGCACTGGGGCCTGCCTGCGCAGGCAGGCAAAACAGCCGCACGTAAAATGGCATTGGTAGTAGCGGTATCGGATGCCTCATACATCACTACCTCATGCTTTACTTGCCCACTTCGAGTAATATGATAATAATTTTCTTTTGTTGATATTTTTAAACCCAAATCTTCTAGAGCATAACGATGAGCAGTGATAGTTCTTTCTCCCATCTGACAACCGCCGATATGTGGTAGTTTAAAAGATTTTAGCCTGTTAGAAAGAGGCCCGATAAGCATTAAAGCAGAACGAATTTTGCCGGTAGCGCGGCTGTTTATATTTGATACTGAAAACGTCTTTGGTGGTTTTATAGTAAGAGTGTGTTTGTCAGTCCAAACTATTTTGACACCCAGGCTCTTGAGAACTTCTATAAATCGATTCACTTCTTCAATACGCGGAATATTTTTGAAAGTAGTCTTACCTTTGTTAACCAGAGCAGCAGCGAAGAGATGCGTGGCACCATTCTTGGACGCGTTAGTGGTAATAGAACCGGAAAGTTTTTGTCCCCCATCTATCTCAAAGTCGTCTCTCTCGTCTTGCCAGTCTTTCATCCCTATATTCTGTCTGTATTTTTATATGCCAATAAAGCTAATACTAGGATATAAATAATATGGTCATCGAGAAATGGGTGGTTAGCGGGTGGAAAAACAGCCAGATACATCAGAAGCATCATGACACTACCAGCCATGGCCCCCCATTTTAAATATCTATTAAACGTAACTGTTAGTCCAACAAAGAGTAGCCCCAGCATAAAAAACCAATCAATAATAGTCACACCTGCAAGTCCTTTAAATAATTCTACAAAAGGTCCGCGAGTAGCATTCATGAGAAATCCTGAAGTAGGTGATCCGCCACTTAACCATGAATTCTCACTCTTAGTGGCGAATCCAAGCCCAAACAGTTTATCAACAAAAGCCCAAAGAAAAATCAGACCCATCGCCAGACGCAATCCTAGCCAAGTGATTTTTTTCATATTTTTCTATTGAACCCAAGTTACGAAAGTAAAGACTTTCTCCCCTCTTCCCAGATCACGAACATGAAGGGTATTGCGACCCCGCGCATCGCGTCTAACCGCCCCTCCCCATTCGGCTGGATTATCTAAATCAATATCTTGATCTAAATCCTCTAATCTGCTTCTTAATTGGCTGTTAACAGCGTTTAAGCTCCCCCTGGCACTAGTCACTAAAGAAGCGAAGGTATTAGTACTATCAAGATGAGTATAAATGGTCTCAATTTGATCGAAATCGTGCGTGTTTGCGTGTTCGTTAGTGAGTTGATCCGGGTTTGCCAGTGTACCGTCCGGATCACTGGTGTAATCCATACAACTGCCTAGATTGGTATTACCGAAAACCTCATCTTGATGATTGAGACCAAAGTCATGAGCTAGTTCCTGACACATCACCAATCTGCGCCATGCTGGTTTGTTGTATGTACTCGTTTTAAAGTATGTGTCATTAACCTTAGTGATAGCTTTAGTAATATGTGAACCTGAAACCCAAATTTGTGCAATACCTAGCCAACCAGTTTTGCCATAACGTTCCGAGCAAACTTCGATCTGTCCAGCCTTCGGTTTGCAGTTGCGTGGACTAGTACTTCCCGTAACTTTTGTTAAATCAAGAATTGGAGACACACTCCAGTCGCTAATTGCTTCATTTAGGTAAGGAACCCAAGCGGAAGAGACGTTATTACCAATTTTCAACATAAAGGGATTAGTGGTTCGTGCCCAATGATAATCGCCCCACGAATGGTTGGCGTACGCAACCGACACCAATCCACCAAAAGACAGCGTAAGACTGATTGCGAGTACTATTATTTTTTTTGATTGCATAGTTTGATTGATTAACTCAATAAAAGTTATTACTGTACCAGTATATCACAATCTCTAAGTCAACAACATTTAAATTAAACAGCGGCGAAGGTACACCTTCGCCGCTTATATAGAACAAACCAACCATGGAACGCACTTAGTTGTGTCGCGTATGCCACGCAATAAATTTTTCCTCCAACCTATTTCCCAATCGCTCAAGGGAAATAGTTGAAAAGACAACTCCTCCCCAGATTGTCCAAACCGCTCCCATTGACAACAGATTAAACCAGAATCCATTGTCAATAAATATAGATGGCAAAGTGCTCGTGATCCCTACTAGATGTGCGCATGTGGCAAACTCCTCCTCAAATGTTCGCCCGTATATCAAGCGCTTGACTAGTATATGGATACATACCCCAAAAAGTGCTACGCATAACCCCCCAAAAACTAACAGGGCATTTTCCACAAACTCCCCTGCCCCCACAATAAAAAGGGTGATGCCAACCAGTACGATTCCAAATGCGATGTTGTCAACCATCATACTGAAATCTCTATTACGAATCCTCTTTATACACATAAACATACCCCCTTTTTTAGCTTTTCTAAACACGCATTGTACAATAGGTTAACTAGAATAGCAACCTATTCCTTCAAATTCTTTTCCAGAAATACAAGAGTCTTTGCCCAAGAATCTTTGGTTTCATTTGGCGCGTAATTCATACCTGAAGGATTGGCAAAGGCGTGCCCAACTCCCGGATAAATATACATTTCATTTTTTATCCCTAGTGTGTTCAAAGATGCTTCGAAAGCACGCACAGTTTCAACCGGTATAGATTGGTCCTTGTCTCCGAAGATGCCGAGTACTGGCCAGGTGATAGGTTTGAGTTTATCCGTCGTGGTCGCCAAACCGCTACCATAATACACAACCGTTGCGTCTAGGTTTGTACCAGAAATAGCAAGTTCCACAGATTGTTTTCCACCAAAACACCACCCAAGAGAAGCTACTTTAGGTGCACCCGCTTGCCGTAGAAAATTTGTCGCCGCCTTCAAATTTTCTAGAGCCTTAGCCTGATCAAGTCCAGTTGTTTGCGCTCTCGCTTCCTCTGGAGTAATCGCCACTTTTCCAAAGAGATCTACCGCCAATACTTTGTAACCTTCTTTTGCTAACTCTTTGGCCATACCTTTAATGTTGTCATTGAGTCCCCACCATTCGTGGATCATTACTACTCCAGGATATTCACCCTCCTTTTCTGGATAAGCATAGAATCCTTTTACATTATTAAAATAAGTTACATCTTCTCCGACAACAGATATGCCCTCCTTTGCAAGCATTTCCACATTTTTTATTTGCCCAGTATCTTTTTTCATATAGATTAAGACCGCCACTTCTACAATAATAATGATAAATATAATATTTTTTATCATAGATATATTCTAACAGAGTTTATATTTCAAGAAAGAGTGCAGAATGGTCTGATACTTCCTCAGGAAGCACTTTAAAGGTTTTAGCATCTATTCCTTTTGAAACAAAGATGTAGTCAGCATATTTGTCTGGTTTGGTGTAGAAAGAAGTCCGGGTAGAAGTGATGTCATATTCTTTAATTAGATTTCTTAAACCAACTCTTTCGAGAATGGCTATACTTTCTGTATCCGGTAAGAGATTGAAGTCACCACAGAGAATAAAATCATTTTTGAGATTTTTAATAAATTCGACTATCTTTTTTGACTGGTTTATTCTATCAGTCGTATCAATCTTATTGATTCCTTTTATCCAAGCGCCGTGGAAATTAATAATCGTTATCGGACCATCTTTTAAATTCAATGTGACATATTGAATAGGACGACCATGATCACCAACGTCTTCTTCTGAAACATACCCCTTATGTTTATAAACAAATACTTCTCCATCTTCCTTAATAGTTAGATTATTTTTTACAAGTATTTGAAGACCGTAATTATCTAAGAGAAGAGGACAAAAATAAGATACATGGTTCGATAGCAATTCTGATATTTCCTGCATACCATTAGTCATAATTTGCTCATGATTAATAGCCCGACCGCCGGCGAGATGTCCTTCCAAATGCTCATATGGAGCCGACCATATCTCCTGGAGACAAAAAATATCAACATCTTTATATTTTCTAAAAAAATCCAGAAGGAGTGTCTTGCCCGCTCTACCTCCCCAAGTATTCAAAGTTATCAACTTCATGGACTTAATTCATTTTTAGAACAGCATCAAGAGCCGAGGGTAGAGTATTAACTCCATCATTTTCAGTAATATGACCTTTTCCTGATTCCATTATTATTTTTGCGCCGAAAAGACGTTCGAATAAATCCCAATTTGCCTTCGGTACAAAGGGATCGTTATCAGAGAATATCGCCACAATTTTATTTCTGGGAATATGTTTTAAAACTTTCTTATCATCAATAGAAATTTCAACCCATGGCTTGGCAATATTTTCTTCTTCCTTTGTCTCTAGACCTGATACTTTTAGCCATGGCGCAATGAAGACACAACCACCAAATAACCCCGGGTTTTCCAAGCCCGCTACATATCTCAAAATCGCTTGACAACCTATGGAATGACCCACAAAAATTATGTTCTCATTTGGTTTTATTCCTACTGTCTCTTTTAATTTTACCACCCAATCTTTAATTATGGGTTCATCCTGATTAGGCATTGATAGGGCTTTCACTTCGAATCCCACTTTTTTAAGTTCATCGGCTATCCATATAAATAGTTTTCCAGGAGTTCCTTCCCAACCATGTACTAAATAAATCTTCTTCATAAATCTATACTTTTCTTATCATAACCGTAATTCTCTTCATCTACTAGATCGATTTTAGTTGGTCGGAGTACATACCAAGAATCTCCTTGTAAAACATCGTCAGTCTCTTTCGGTTCCGGATAACCCCTTTTAGTTAAATGTTTGATAGCTAGATCATATCTTGCTCCATCAATCTTTTCTGCTTTACCAGAAAATTGTATGCCCAAATTTGGTTCCTTGCTCTTGTTGCTGATAGTAATAGTTCCCCCTACCTGACTATTTTCAATCAAAGCCTTCGAGTGTCGCACATCCGGATCCGACATCCAGTAGATATTTAAATCTTCATCATAAACATAAACTAGGTCAGCTACCCACAAACCACCTTCGTCCTGCGTCGCCAAACTCATCAAGTGTCCACGGCTTAAAATCTCTAATATTTTAGCTTTTATATCCATTGTTTTTATTTATCCAGATTTAATATATCTTCCGCAAGCTCGGGAAATTCTTCTTGATTAAAGTGTTTTCGATCATCAAAAATTTTTGTTTGAGCCTTTGGTAAAGCTTTTTTATATTGCTCTAAGGCGGAGAATGGCACGATGGGGTCATCCTTACTGTGATACAAATAGATTTTATCAGTCTGTAGATTCAAATTGGTTGGTAGAGTAAAACTGGCTAACGGATAACCCTCACTATCTTTATCATAAACCGCGCCGACCAGAAACACCGCTTTTATCTTTTTAGAAAACTGGTTTTCAGACAAATATTTAGCTAGAAAAGTTCCACCTAAAGAATGCCCTATCAAGATGACATCTTGATATAAAAAAGGATTGAGTTTCTCAAACCAGAGTTTCCATTCGCCAAATTGAGCATTGGTTCTATTCGGCATAATCGGTAAAATAACTTCGTAGTCACTTCCCAATCTCTGTCTTAACCACGGTTTCCAATCATGTTTGTCTGTTTTATACCTTTCAATATCAATCTCGTAGTTATGTAAAAAATTTAAATACTCCTCATACGTTTCAAATGTATCTCCACCACTTATTATCACTACCTGCTTTGTCATATATTTAAAGTAAATATAAGTATATACTTACTATAGGTCTATTAATAGATAACTAAGCTATAAAAATATGGATTCATCATATAATTCTTCAAGCACGAAACCTCTCTATCGTGGCACTCAAATCGTCTGGTACATTCTTGGTCTATTAGAAGCGCTTTTAGCATTCCGATTCGTACTTAAACTTCTTGGTGCTAACTCTGCGGCTGGATTTACCAGTTTTATTTATGCGTCAACGAAACTTTTTGTCGCTCCGTTCCTAAACGTGTTTCGTATTTCGCAAGTAGCAGGTAGTATTTTTGAATGGACGACACTTCTTGCCATGCTGGTCTACTGGCTTGTAGCTCTAGGTATCATTAGGCTCTTTTTTATGAGTAAGACAGTATCTACGCCAGAAGCTGCGGCAAAACTAAACAACGAAAATAAATAATATTAATTAATGGGAATTTTCTCTCCAAGATATTTTGGTTTTCTATGAAAAATAAGGTTGAGTAGTGCTTTCTCATTGGCTAGCATTTCGCGTAGATAGTTGCGGAAAAAAATATGGCCAACATTAGCGTTTACTCCAAAAGCTTTTATCCCAAGTTGGCGTGCGATAAAAACGGATCGAGGCAAATGGAATGACTGCGTAGTGATAAGGACAGAAGAAATTCCAAAAATATCGCGAGCGCGATACATGGTGCTATAAGTATCAAAACCTGCATGGTCAAGAAAAATGTCCTGGTCTGGAATACCTTTACTGATAAGGTAGATACGAACTGGATTTACTTCATTGTGACTATCGGTACTATTGTCACCGGAAACAAGAATTTTTGACACTTTTTTTGCTTCATATAATGTAATAGCCATATCCACTCGATCTATGAAAACTGATGAGAGGGATCCGTCTGAAAAAATTGCCGCCCCGGGAATTAGTGCCACTAAAGCGTTGGGAGCATCCATCTCTTCGTCATATATATATGTTCTTGTCTCTGTATAAATAATTAAATTAGTAGTAATTATAAAAATAATTAAGAGTCCGGCACAGAGTACAGTAAAAAATAAAAGGTGCTTCAGCCCCCACATATGTACTTTCCCAAAGTTGGTTATTTGGGTTAGAAAAAGTTTAAACATATTTTTGCTATAATCAAAATATCTTTACCGGGATCTCAAGTGCATTATCGTTCTCTGGAAGACCGGACGGATTATCTTTGCGAAGAATCAGGAATCCTCTATTACTATAAGCGTTCTTATCTACAACAAACTTTAACGTCGCTTTAAACGGTACAAACTCTGTTGTCATCCAGTTTACCTCGCCCGATGTGGCGGGGTCGCTCTGTGCTGTAGCAATACCTTGAGCAATTATTAATCCATCCCAGTTAGTTAGAAAGACAGGGAAACTGGCTTCGAAGAACCAGTAGCCCCGAGCCTCCCCAGTGATAATAAGTGGGCTACCGATAACTTGATTGGGACGCGGATTATCGAGGCGAATAAGATCAGATTTATCAAGTTCATTACCAATATTTTCATTAATTGTTTTATTTCCATAGTATTCAAAAAGTGCTTTGGCACCAGCCAAATTCTCTTCCCATTCAATAGTCTCGTGAGTCTTAAGTTCTACGGTAATCGCTGGGACACCAATTTTTGCGAGCCACCCTTCAACATCACCAGTTGTTTGGTAAGAATCAAAAGATGGAACTGCACGATACCCTGATGCTATTGAATATACATTCATAATCTTAAGTGTCTCAGGAAGAATCCCTGATTCACACTGAGAGGCATATACAGCACCCGACTGACTATGCCAGAAGATGATTGCATCGAGATTATTTTCTAATACAAATCTTTTGATAGCCAGAGATTCCGGTTCTGAGAATGGCTTGGTTCCTGCGCTTACAATCTTTTCTTGCCACATACTTTTCGGTTGCCATTTGCAATCAAAGTTACGATTAAGATCTACTTTATTTGAATTAAAACGACCCAGTGCCTTAGCTACACTTTTTGAAACATCTTTTATGGTAAAACGTCCTTCTTTACCTATTACCTTATATACTCCATCAGGATTCGCAGAAGGAATAACTGTTATAGTTAGATTTTTAGGAATAACTTCAGGATTTTGATCAAGATAATCAATAAAGTTATATGCTAAAACGACACTATTCCACTCATAACCTCCATGTATGCCACCAACAAATGCAATATGTGCTCCCCCACTTCCACCTGCCTGCGCAGGCAGGTATGTGTATTTTTCAATATTTCTCCCTTCCACAGAAGTGCCGATGATACTATGAACTGCTTTGAGATTTCCTGTCTGTTCTAGACTTGGAATAACTGGTTCTGGACTATTGTAGAAGACAAAAAATAAAAGTAAGCCTATACCAACAATAATACTCGTTACAATAGCTCGTCTCACAATTTATTTCGCATAGTATTGAAGAAGAGCTTCAATACCCTTTCGATTTTTATCCCATTCCGTATCCTCATGAGTTGAGAGCAAAATACTAAAAGCGGGAATATTGTTCTTAGCAAGCCAATTTACTATATCGCCTGTAGTTTCATAAAAATCAAAACTTTGATATGCCGGATAACCAGATGCCTTAGCATAAATGTTAGTGATGATACTAGTTTGAGGTAAAACTTCGCCATTACAACTTGAGGCATATACTCCGCCAGCGGCGCTATACCAGACTACTACCGCTTTAGGTTTCTGTGTTTCTATGTAATTTCGAATGGCCAGACTTTCTGGTTCAGAAAACGCCTTACTACCTCCACTTACAGTTTTGGTTTGCCACACACCAGCGGATTTCCAATTACAATCAAAGTTTCGACTAAGATCTACATTGTTTGCGTTAAAACGTCCAGATATTTTAACAGTTTGTGATGAAGAAACGTCCGTCTTGGTAAACCGACTAAGATTACCGACAACCTTATTTAAACCATCTGGATTTAATACTGGGATAATTGTCACTTTTATATTTTTGGAGATAATGTCAGCATTTGTCTTTAAGTAATCTGAAAGCTCATAAGCAACCAGAACCGTATTCCACGAGTATCCACCGTGGATACCACCAACAAATAGTAGCTCTGTATCGCCACTACCATAGTGATAGGCAGTAATATCACGCCCTAGAACAGATTTCCCTATCACCGTACTCTCTTTGATTTGTTCAATATTCTCTATGACTTTGGTTTGTTCTTTGTCTTCTGACAAAGTAGTGTTAGTAACAGTCTTCGTATTAAGAGATGAGGTTTTAGTAAATAGATAGATACCAAAACCGATAAAACTAAGCACCAAAAGTATAATAATCAAGTTTTTCATAATATACCTAGTATAGCATACAATTTTCTATAGCGAAGTTATGAGAAAAGTGAAACGATAATCTTCTTTATTAATTGGCTGTTTTGAATTATTTTCTGGAGTAACATCTATAAGAGAAATTGTGTTTCCTTCAAATACAAGTGGAATTTGTTGTTTAAATATCACTTCTTTATTAATAATTCCTTTATCCAATTTTACTTTTAAAGAAACCTCGCCAGCCCATATACAGACCACATCAATCGGACATCGGCTATCTGACACTACTTCAAGCGGAGTAATAAATACTCCCCCATTATAAATTTTCTGATTAAGAGCGGCTATTGTTTCTTCTTTTATTACTGAAGTATCTTTATTATAAAAATACAAAACTCCCCCAATAACAACGGGGGTTAACAAAATTATTGCAGTAATTTTGTTATTCATAATATTTCCATTATACCAGTTTTTATTTTAACATTTTGACGCATCTCGAGCACATGCCACAAAAAACCAGCCTACGGTGGTAGGCTGGTTTGGAATCTCAGCAGATGCTCTGGTACCATGATGACCGGATTAATCCTGACGACTTCACTGAAGCCATCAAAATTAATTCTCGAGGCAAGGTTGTGGAAGAGTTCATAATCGCGCCGAGGCGAATCTTCGGAAAAGAAAGTTAGCCCTGCTCCTTGGTGTACTTTCATCTCTCCAACCTTTGCGATCCCTGGCTTATTCCAGAACCATTCATCCACTTTTTCTATAGGAGTCACAAAGTACCATGCCTCAATTTGGTTTGTACCAAATTCTCGGAGTTTTCTATTGATATTGACCCTTTCTCGTGAAGACCCATTCCATGTGTCGAGAATCATTGTGATGTTAGAAGCCAACTGCAGTTTTTCTTCTACAATATTCCACATTCGCTCCAAAGCATACTCATGGCCACCCGTATATGGATCAAGCGAGGTTTTACCAAAGAGTTCAATCAGCACCTTATCTCTACTGACCCAAACTATCGCAGGGTCAAGAGCACATGCTTTTTCACAGAAGCTCGATTTTCCCGACGCTCTCGGACCCACCGTCACAATAACTTTGCGCATTCTGACCTCCTATACTGTTGATTACTTTCTGATAACAAGATTATCAAATATTGGCGAGAAAATCAAGAACCATGAAATATTAATCAGCTCATCTCGAGCGTATTGACCTATCACAAATTAACCAACCGTATATCATACATAGGCCACGCCTATGTAATTAAACAGCTTTACTTAAGATATTGTTTATAAATTCAATCTTTCTTCGATAGTATTCTCTTACAGTAAGTCCGTGCCCAGCTTCTTTTAAGATTTTGTACTCTTCCAATGCTTTCGGGTGTGATCTTAGATATCCCTCAAATTTTTCACTATCTAACCACCCCTCTCCTTGTTCGTTGATAACAAATACTTCTACTTTTGTTTCATCTACAGAATGTACGAATCTTGCCCGCTCAAGAGGATAGAGACTCCCCGGTTTACCAAATATTTTTTCCAAATTAGTTACCATTACATCAAATTTTTCCGGTGATACTGGAACGTAGATGTCTAGTTCTCCTTGGCCAGAAATTCCAAGGCTAGTTGCACCCTTATGTACTACTTTTGTTTCTGTTCCCAAAACAAACTGTATTTGTTCTTTAACCCTATCAAACTTCTTATCTGATTCCGTATCAAATGGAAGTATTTTAATATTTTTGACATTAGATAAACTATTAATCCATCTTTCCTGTTGGGGAGTGAGCATATAAAAACTATTTATCGTGCTGGCCGTCTGGTACGACGTGGGAACCGTTTTATCCTTTCTTTAATACCCAGGCGCCACCAACTTGTTCGATTTGAAAACCCTTTTCTTCAAGATCTTTTAAGCTACTCTTCGTCGCCGCAGACTTTTCTGTCTCTGAATTTTTTATCCAAGCTGGGTAAATTCTAGCCTCTCCACCACTTTTTAAAACCCGATCGAGCTCCGAGAAGAATAGTTTGATTTTTTCTACATTTTCAGCATAAAATGGCGATCCATACTGCGAAATAATCAGGTCAAATGACTCATTGGCGAATGGAAGTGCTTCACTCCGTCCTGCTATAAGTTGGGATCAAGAATTTTCTTACCTCTTAGGTCGTTAATATTTAGACCAAGATCTATAGCATGTTCCTCTATGCCACGCGCAGTAGGAGCATATTCTTTCCTTAGATGTTCGTTTTTCATTTAATTTTTTAATTATAACACTCCCAAATTCTTTGGCTGGCCTCCTCGATCTCGGATATTACAGAGCGAGACCCCGCAAGGTCTTTCTGACACTTTCTATCTTACCATTTCGACCTCCTTTAGGACGTATTAATTTTCTTCTTTGATGACTAGTGTAAAGTTCTCTTCTTTAAATTCCTCTGCAATGATTGCGCTTATTTTCTCCCAGTCCCCACCAGCCAAACCAGCACCAATTTTCGGGATACCAATCTTCCTCCCCGCGTATTTCTGTTTTATTAATTTCATACAGGAACGTAGTGCATTGTAATCGACTAGTACACTGCCTCCTTTCCAATCGTATTGGGTGTAAGCATTTACAATATGAAGTTCTTTTCCTTCAATGGAAACAACTCCGTACGAACAGGTACCCAATTTTGTTTTGTCTCCAGGTATAGTTTGGAGGTCTACGGTGTATGCTTCTGGAAATTCATTTTTTATTTGTTTTGCTATACCTGCATCCATAGTGCACATGCAGTTGCAACCATGCACAATAACATCAAATCTTCCTTGTTTGGCCAACTCAATTAGGTTACCTTTTATTATTTCCATTATTGAAAGTATACTCCTCGGAGTCCGAACTCATCGAGACCGAGACTCTCAGAGCCGAATGGCCTATCTCAAGTTGAATAAAGCAAATTTCTTTTCTCTACGCCAACCCTTGATTTCTAATTCTCTCTTTCTTGCTTCTCTTAATGTATTAAACTCCTCTTTATACCTAAGCACAACTGGACGCCTTATCTTTGTATAATGCGCACCCCACTTTGAATTATTGTGTTGTTTCAGTCTTCTCTCAAGATTGTTGGTACAACCGACATAGAGAGACTTATCGGCGCATTCGAGAATATAGACAAAGTGGGACATTAACTAATACTACCTCGTCGTCCTTCCTCTGTCAGGACTCGCTCGGTATCTTCGTCGCATGCAGAAGAAGGGCCGTCGGCCTACGGCCAAAGGCTCTGAGAAGCGAAGCGACGAAGAGCTGCGGGACTTGGATTCGAACCAAGATACTCGCCTCCCCGCCTGCGCGGGCAGGCAAAGGGCGATGTCCTACCATTAGACCTGCCTGCGCAGGCAGGCGATCCGACTCTTAAGCAGAGCTGCGGGACTTGGATTCGAACCAAGATACTCGCCTCCAAAGGGCGATGTCCTACCATTAGACGATCCCGCAGCTCTGCTTACGAACTTTCTATATCCTTAATCAAAGACTCTTTTAAAATTCTTTTGTCTTTAATTAATCTTTCATATTCTCTAGCCAGCATTTCACTATCAAATTTCTTCTTATAAACCATATTGAATGGTAAGTACAGTTTTGTCGAAGTAACCTGACCATTATTGTGCTCCTTTAGACGTATATCTAATCTATTAGTACTACCTACGTAGTACCATTTTTTAAGCTGGCTTTTTATAATGTACACGTACCACATTTTTTAATCAATCAGGCCTATTTAATTGAATCAGCTAAAGCAAGCTCGAGAGCTAATTCCGGAATAGAAGTACGACCGGAATCTTCGTAAGCGGTAATAAAAGAAAGAAGCACTTCGGCGGTCAAATTCGAACCAACCTTAATCGCCAATGCTTGGAGAAAGATGAAATCATCTTCAGAAACTTGTTTCTTAATGTAATCATCCATACCAGCCTTGAGGTGCAGAAGGAAGAGGAAGCGCAAACGCTCGAGGATAAGCTTAGCAAAAAGTTTCATCTCAGCGTTTGCTCTAGCGGCACTTTGAATTGCCCTCAACCCTTTCTCAAGATTTTTTTCTACTAACGACTCGAGAATACTACGCACTAATTCTGATTTGGGTGCGCCCGTCACTTGCTCTATCTCTATTCTGGTAATAATTTTGTTATCTGTAGAAGAGATAACCTTTTCTAAAATACCATGCACATCTCGGAAAGAACCGTCACCTAAAAGTGCTATGAGTTCGGCGGCGGCCGGTTCCAGATTAAAGCCCTCTTTCTTGGCTATAGAAAGTACGAAATCTTTTAGCATAGCTTGATTAGGCTGTTTGAACGAAAAAGTCTGACAGCGTGAAATAACTGTCTCTGGCACTTTTTCTAATTCAGTTGTCGCCAAGATGAAAACAACATGCTTCGGCGGCTCTTCCAAAGTCTTGAGAAAAGCGTTCCAAGCATCCTTAGTAAGCATATGCACTTCATCTATAATATAAACCTTATAACGTGACTCATAAGGCAGAGTGTTGACGGATTCTCTGATCTCACGAACATCGTCAATACCGCGGTTGGAGGCAGCATCCATTTCGATCAAGTCATTAGCCGAAGTCTCAATCTCACGCGATAAAATTCTGGCCATGGAGGTTTTACCAGTGCCACGTGGTCCAGAGAAAAGATAGGCGTGAGAAATATTACCGAGTTTAATCGCCCCTTCCAATACCTTAACAACATGTTCCTGGCCAATGACATCTTTGAAATGTTGCGGACGATATTTGCGATAAAGCACACCCTCGCTTCTCTCCTTTTTCATGAGATTAGTATATCAGATACTATTTTCTCGACTTCGTCTGCGTTGTCTGCGTCCATAAGTCTCGTGTGCAAATTCCGAGCTTCAGCCATACCCAATAGGTAGGATTTGAAGTGTTTTTTCATGACGGCAAAACTCTTGTATCCGCTCAATAATTCTTCAAATAATTTGGCGTGTTTAACTAAAACCCTTAACTTTTCTTCCCGAGTCGGACACGATTCAGTAAATAACCACGGGTTACCAAAGACTGCACGGCCAAGCATCACGCCATCACAACCAAATTCATCGCATTTCCTCCTAGCGTCGTCAATGTCTACGACATCTCCATTACCAAAAATTAAAGTCTCTTTGCTAGATGCATCTCGAATTTCAACAGCGCGTCGAACAAACTCCCAGCGAGCCGGCACTTTCGACATTTCTCTTCTGGAACGGGCATGAATAGTGATAACGGACACATCCTCCTTCAGTATTTCTGGCAACCAATTTTCGAGTTCGGGCTGACTATATCCTGTACGAGTTTTGACCGAAACGGGCAGCATACCCGATCCTTCTTTGGCCGCCCTGACAAGCTCTCTTGCCAGTGTTATATTTTTCATAAGTGAAGCGCCGGCACCCTGTTTCTCTATACTTTTATCCGGACAACCCATATTGATATCCACACCATCAAAGCCAAGCTTGTGCGCTAGTTCTGCGGCCTTTTTCATATTTTCAGGAGAGGATGTAAAGAACTGGGCCACTATCGGTCGTTCCGTTTCGCTATATTCAAGACTTTTTAAAAGTTTTTTTCTACCTGCTTCTGGCGCCAGCGCCAAACCATCAGCAGAAACAAATTCTGTCCACATAACATCAGGTTTACCAGCTTCTGCAATAATACGTCGAAAGGCCGCGTCCGTGACATCGGCCATAGGAGCGAGTACAAAAATCGGCCTGTTTAATTTTTCCCAAAATCCCAACATATATCTATTGTCTACTACTCTTTAAATTTGTAGAATACCTTATTTTCGATCCGTAAGTCCAAGTATAGTATTCTATCAAAGAAATCACTTTGGGCCTGTATAGTTTTATCAGAGAGAAAAGCTTCTAGGTTTGAATAGATAAGAGTGAGGTCACTATTTTTGCGCCATATAATTTTTCCGTTATTCAACAGATAAAGACTATATTCGTCATCATCAACCTCCAGTTCCAAGGATTGAATATTTAGCGCTAGAAGATTTTTTATGAATTTTGATAATACATTGAACTCTTCAATAGTAACAAGGCGTTTACCTATAGGATTTTCAATCGTGTCTTTGGTAATATAAACAAAGTAAACTCCACTAGAAAAAGAGGGCGCGGAAGCAAAAATAAACCCTTCTTCATCCAGGAAGAAGCACTTACTATTGAGAGTATCCGCGCAGTATAAGGCAAAAGGCACACGCTCCTCAATCGTAATGATGAGTTTTTGTCGTTCGCTCAAATTTAAATCAACTGATTTGAGTCTGGGAAATTCATTGATGAGAGAATTTTTAATAGAGCGACGAGGATAGAGAAAAGTATTGGCTCGAGGAATTACCCAAAAAAAATAACCAGATAAGAGATGACGTGCGGTTTGTGCCATCTCTTCTTTATCAACAATATTTTCCCCCTGCACCTCAACTTCAGTAATCAAAAATTGCTCCTGTCGCGAAAAGTAGATAAACGCTGAAAGAATAGATAAAAACCCAATAAGTAGAAAAATCAACTGGATACGCCTTTTTCTCGTCTTTTTCTGATAAAATTCTCGCGAGTTAAGAACCTTACCACTTGAAATAATTCTCATAAGGAAAGTATAACAAATTCAAAATCTTAATATACAAAGAAGTCCCGCACAGAGAGCTTGTATATTTCTATACGAAACTTCTGTGCGGGACTATGGTCCGATCAACTTTTGATATCTCGCTTCAATTTCTGAAAGAACCTCTTTAAATTTCCTTTCAGCCTCCGAAGCCACTTCATAGATCCTCGCTTCCTCTTCATCATTTGGTCTTAGCTTCTCTTCGAACGCCTTGCTCAGAAAAACTCCGTGTATACTCACAATTTCCATGACATTCTCCTTTCGTTATTTTTTCTTTCCGTTTTCTCTCCCCCTCTTCCAATGTTTCCACAGGAAGAATTCTTGAATCGCATCGATAACCAGCGTCCACGTATACTTCACGAAAAGTATCATATATCCTCCAACAAACAAATTTTTACTTTCTGTATGTGATTATATATTAAATAATAAATATGTCAAATAATAATTTATTATCAAAAATTTATTTTTTTATTTCAGCAAGACCATTCATGTATGGCACCAATACTTCGGGAATCTTTATAGAGCCATCGGCTTGTTGAAAATTCTCAATTAGAGAAACCAGAATGCGAGGGGTGGCTATTGCCGTATTATTGAGAGAGTGGGCATATTTTAATTTTTCTTCCAAATCTTTATAACGAATGTTAAGACGTCTAGCCTGGAAATCGTGGAAATATGAAGCTGAACCGATTTCACGATAGGTGTTTTCGAGCGGTACCCAAAGTTCGATATCATATTTTTTAACCTGACCAAGACCTAAGTCTCCTCCACAATTCACTACTGTGCGATAAGGTATTTTTAGAGATTCAATAAACTCTTCGGTATTTCTATTGAGTTCCTCGTGATATTTCACCGACTCATCATGACTCGCTTCACAAAGAATCACTTGTTCGAATTTAAAAAACTCATGAACTCGAATAAGACCTTTTACATCCTTAGAATGACTACCAATCTCCCTACGAAAACAAGGTGAGAAAGCTAAAATCTTTTTTGGTAATTCTTCTTTAGGAATTACTTCGTTCTGATAAAGCCCCATGATTGCTACTTCTGCTGTGCCAGCCAGATATTTATCATCTTGAACCTTATAGAGATCATCTTCGCTCTGTGGTAACCAGCCTGTGCCTAGAAGCGGCTCGCGACGGACCATAGATGGCGCAATATAAAGAGAAAAGCCGCGCGACACAAAGAAATCAAGCGCGTAACGCCAAACGGCAAAAGAGAGCATCGCTCCCGAACCTTTCAGAAAATATCCCCGAAAACCCGCTACCTTAACTCCGCGCTCGAAATCAGCCATGCCGAGATTAGTCATGATTTCTATATGATTCTTGGGTTCGAAATTAAATTTAGGAATCTCTCCCCACTTCTTTAGTTCTTTATTATCAACATCATTATCGCCATCCGGCACGGACACATCCGGTACATTTGGCACAAGAAGCATTAACATCTGCCATTCCTTCATTATCATTTTCAACTCCCCTTCTTCGTGCTCAAGTTCTCCCTTGAGTATTTTCATCTTTTCTAAAATAGCCTGACGCTCTTCGGAACTTGCCTTGACAATTTGATTATTGGCCACATTTTGGTCAGCACGCTTCTCTTCCACTTTTCCAATAAGTATCCTGCGTCTGTCGTCAATATTGATAAGTTTGCCAACATCAAATTCAATATGCTTCTTTTGAGCCGCTTTTTGAATTAACTCTTTATTTTCCCTGATAAACTTGATGTCGAGCATAATACGATACAATATTATCATAATGATACACGAACTTCTTCCCCCTGATTTTCCGGAACTCTTGAAAGAGATCCCTGACGCCCCTTTACGATTACGGTACGAGGGCGAGTTACCTAAAAAAGAAAATAAACTCTTGGCTGTAGTTGGTTCAAGAAAATACACTAGTTATGGTAGAGAGGTATGCGAATCTATTATTTCCGGCCTTTCCGCTTCTCCTATCACAATTATTTCCGGCTTAGCTCTTGGTATCGATTCTATAGCACATCGTGCTGCTCTTCGAGCCGGACTTCAAACTATCGCTATCCCCGGCTCGGGTCTTGATAGAAAAGTTCTACATCCCCATTCACATGTTAATCTTGCAAATGAAATTGTTGAAAACGGCGGAGGACTGATTTCTGAATATGATGACGCTATGCCTTCCGGTGCATGGGCCTTCCCAAGAAGAAACAGGATTATGGCGGGGATGTGCCATGCCACTTTAGTTATTGAAGCCGAGAAAAGATCTGGCACCCTCATCACTTCGCGACTTGCGACCGAATACAATCGCGATGTTGGTTGTGTCCCTGGTCCAGTTAATTCCCCCACTTCAGACGGAGCACATATGCTGATTCGCCTTGGTGCCGCTCTCATTCGTGATGCCAATGATGTGCGTGAACTTCTGGGACTCAAGAGAACGGATGAAAATCCAACTCTAGTAGATATAGAAGAACTAAGTAACGAAGAAAAGGTTTTTATAAAAATCATGGAGGAACCATGCTCACGAGATGAACTGATACGTAAATCAAAACTCGACATCGGTACTGCCAGCGCTACCCTCTCGCTTCTGGAAATTAAAGGTTTGATTGTAGAAGAACTAGGTGAAGTCCGAAAAACGTTTTAAAAGGAGAAGGCCAGTTCGCGAGAATTTCACGAGCTGGCCTTGGCGAACCAATCACACATCAAACATTAGTTTGAATGACATCAGCTTGAATGAGTCGAGTGAATTCGCCAATAAGTCGGTTCTTCCTGTACAACTCTTTCTGGACAGACTCCAATTTATCAGCGAGCTTAATTTTACTCGGCGTAACTTTCTTTAGTCGCTCTTCTGCTAGAAAGAGCTTTGATTCCAAGCTCTGAATTCGATCAGTTACGACATGTTCGTAATCAGCTCGGCCACCAAGAAGTTTTCCATCTACTGGATTCCCGGGACAAGTACCAAAGGGATCGAGTCCTAGCGGTCCACCCGAACTAAAATCGCTCATCCAACAACCACATTTGTGTTCACACTGCTGTATTCCATCACTATACGTGTGTTTTCCGTACTCCTTATGACCATGACCGTTAGGCATAAAAGCTCCTTTCTCAAATTCCGTCGGTTTGTTTTCTGATAGTAACCTACATTACCTCATGAGAGAAGTCAAGAAAACAAAAAAACCATCTATGCCTCCCAGATAGACGGTTTTTATTTTATCTTTCAAAACTTCTTCTTTTTCCTCGTAGCCAATTCTGGATCGGGGCCAACGAGATGTCGCCATTTTGGATTATTATAACAAACCACCATTGCTACAAGGGCGATAACACCTATAGCTAATGCTGGCAGGATTACAACCCAAAACAATTCCTTGAAAGTATCCATAATTAAAAATCCTCCTATTTAGTTTTTGTCGATTTGCGTTCTAGTATCAATCTACATTAATTCCAAGAGATAATCAAGGAGTAAACCTGCAAGGTCTTGCCTTGCAGGTTGTTCATACCTTGCAGGTTGTTGAAGAAAAACTTTTTAAGTTTAAAAAATTAAAACAAAAAAACCGTCTATGCCTCCCAATAGACGGTTCTTAATTTTGCCCCATATTTATGTATCTACAAGGGCTCGAGCTGAAGATCCGCAAACTTCATGAAGCTCGTAGAATCACACCCTTCAAACCATACGACAATCACGTCACTCGAGTAGCCATCCTCGAAGGGAATGGCTATTGATGTGACAATGCCCACAGTCCCTATAGGAACATGGTATCGACCACTCGCCGTAATTAACTGACCAATACGGACAGAGAACATGCCATTGGTTATACGGATGACTCTCTCTGGTCCTGATTTGAGTCTGAAGAGTTTGAATCCATGTACCTCCTTTAACAGGACTTCTTCGCGCATGCTACTCATAATAATGTGTACCTCACTTTCCTTTCTACATTCTACCTACAATTATACTACATTTGCCTATCTCTTGTCAACCAACCGTAATGTATCATGAGCTTTGCAACACCTAGGGGCTAATATGAGGGATATGCCATATACAAAAAACCCAAACATACCAAAGGTTAGAAGAGACGCAGTTAATTTAGTGAAATATCGAAAGTGGTCGATCAGGAAAGTCGCCAGACGATTTGGAGTATATCCAAGCACTGTATCAAGATGGTGCAAACATCCTTGGGCAACCGGCTGGCACGAGATTGCAACAAAATCGTCTCGCCCAAAAACGAGTCCGAATGCGCTCACGAAAGAAATTGTTTGGGCCATTATCAACAAAAGAATTGGCAGAAGAAGATGCGGGCAAGTTATTCATCAAGAGCTTCTGCGAGATGGAATATTAGTGTCGCTTCCCAGCGTGCAGAGAACACTTGATAGATGTGGGCTCATCAAGAAACGCTCCCCATGGAAAAGACCTCATGACTACACCCCAAGACCGGAAGCGGCCTTTGCAGGAGCCCTCCTAGAGGCTGATACGGTGCATATAATGTTGGCTGACGGATCAAGAATCTATGTGTATACGTTGATTGATTTGTTCAGTCGCTGGGCGTATGCGGAAGTGATGGAACGCATCAGCGCCGAGAGAAGTGTTGGCTTCATCACGCGTGCAAAGAAAAAAGCTCCGTTTAGTTTCAAAATGATCCAGACTGATCATGGTAGTGAATTTTCGACTTGGTTTACTCATAGGCTAAAAACGGTAGGAATAAACCACAGACATTCCAGAGTTAGGCAATCAAATGACAACGCTCATATTGAAAGATTTAACAGAACAATACAGGAAGAGTGTTTGGACCATACCGCAAACACTTTGAAAAACTTCAAAATCGAAATCCCGAAATACTTAAAGTACTACAATACTAGAGAGATTACACATGGGAATTAATTATCAAACTCCACAGGAAGTGTTGCGAGGGTCTTGATTAGTTTACGCCAACTCAACATCTTTGGGTTACACAAATAAAGCAGGTCTGACTTACCTCTGTTTAAGTTCTATTTCGCCTTTCGAAAGATTAAACTTCACTATAAAATTTTCAAAAAAGCCTTTTTGTCCGACGATCCCATATGGCATAACCTTACCCGAAACATCTGGCATAAATCCCGCTTCAATTTTAAATTCCCATTTGCCAACTTTAATAGTTACTGGATGCAAATAATACAAAGATGCTTTTCCCCCAACTCCAAAAAGCTCTCTCACCTTGCCCATTTTAACATCTATCCCTATTGCTTCGCCGACACTCTGATCAAACAAACAAATATCTGCGCCAGAATCAATTAGAACTTCGTATCTAATAGAATTGTTTTTATACTTTAACGTGCTTTCTATGACAGGTCTTGATGTAGAACCATATATCTTATATTTAAACTTCATGACAACCCCACATAGGTGACCAGACTCTCAGGCATACGAGTTAGTATAGGATCTGTGTATCCATTTTTTTTTGCTTTATCTCGAGCTTCTTTAAGAGTCTTGCCATGACCAAGAACGGTTATTTCATCATCAGCCAAAGCCACCCAAAGACCCTTATATTTCTTTTGTAGATTAGTCCAATTTATTGGCATATACCAAATTATATCAATGATAGCTGTATTTGCAAATGGGAAGCTTCTGTAGTATCTGTTAAGCAATGCGTTTACTTAT
>JAUSDP010000013.1 GCA_030650605.1 bacterium | reverse complement strand
GGAAAAGCTTGATCAAGAAAGAATTATCCTGATCCAGGAACGGGCGGAACTGCAAGCACAAGCCACTAAACGGAAGGATACGAATATATCCTCCAAAAATTAATCACCATAAAGGATAGGACTATACATGTTTACCAGAGCATCATCAGTATGGTTGCGATCCTTAAGAAGTTACGTGTTTTTTCTAATTCTGTTCAATATCTTATGGGAGTTTTTGCAACTTCCCCTTTATACAATCTGGACGCATGAAAATTATCAAGAAATAGTTTATATGGTCTTGCATTGCACTGCAGGGGACGCAATGATAGGTACTCTTAGCCTGGTGTTGTCATTGATTTTCGCGGGAACCGAAACTTGGCCGTATGGTCGGTTTAGAGAAGTGGCCATCAGTACCATCTTGCTTGGCGTTGGTTATACTGTCTTTAGCGAATGGCACAATACTACCGTAACCCATAATTGGGCTTATACGTCAGCGATGCCTACATTTTTTGGCATCGGTTTAGCGCCACTGGGGCAATGGATAGTCATACCAAGTGTTTCTTTTTGGCGGATACATCGGCGATTACATACGGAGCAATAAGTTATCTCTAGTTATTCGGGCAACCGAAGGGCCGCACATAAAGCCTCTAGGTTGTCTGAATACAGTTTCGCGCGCGAAAGCTCCTGAAAAAAATTGAAATCAACTTATTAATAACTTGAAACTCAATTGATGAAACCAATTATCGCTCTGGACGCAGATGGTGTTCTCCTCGATTATCACCAGTCTTATAGACTTGCCTGGCATCGCGCATTTGGTGTTCTGCCAGCAATACGCGACCCTTTGGCTTATTGGCCGATTGATCGCTGGGAAGTACAAAGATTAGCCGGTGAAAAGTTAGATCAATTCCGGACATGCTTCGATCAAGAATTTTGGTCCACAATTCCTGCGATTTCTGGTGCGGTCGATGCGTGCATCAGGCTGCGTGATGCAGGCTTTGATCTAGTTTGCGTGAGTGCTGTCGAAGAAAAGCATAAATCAGCACGCCTACAAAACCTACGCGACTGCGGCTTTCCAATTGAATGTGTTGTTGCTACTGATAGCGCCAATAGTGGCATGAGCCCGAAAGCAGCCGCCTTAAAAGCGTTGCGACCGATTGCATTCGTCGATGATTTTTTGCCGTATTTGCGTGGCATACCAAGTGAGATCCACGCTGCACTTGTTCTTCGTGAACCCAACGGCAGCCCAAACGTAGGGACTGAACAAAAATTGGCACACTCCATGCACGAAGATTTGGCGGGATTTGCGACTTGGTGGCTGGCTCGGGCCCCTTTGTAAGGTGATGCTGCCCGCTTGCCTCAAAATGACTGAAAGATATTGTTTGATAAACGTCAAGGAATAATAGACGCTACGCTGCCATTCAGCCAAGTGAATAGCCCAGCGCTTAATTTTGACTCACTCGACTACAGCCGAACTGACATGCATCAGTCGGTTTGCATCAAGTTTTTCCCGAAATGGTCGATAAGTTTGGCATCAGGCAATAATTTCCAAAATTGATCGAGGCTTTTGACATGACCGGTCTTCACAAAAAATGGTTCGACATGTTAGCCGCCGTTCGCACTGACGACGCGGATCGGATGTTGAAGTTGATACGGAAGGGGTTCGCCATTGAGAACTCGGATTCGCAAGGAATTACGGCACTTTCTCATGCCATCTATCAGCAGAAATATCGTGTCGTCGCAATTCTGCTGGCAAATGGTGCCGATATCAATACGTCAGATATCCTGGGATGGACCCCTTTGATGTGGGCTGCCTACAACGGAAGAGATGTGGCGTTGAGGATCGCGCTGGAGAGCGGTGCAGACCCTCATAAGGGCAACCAAAAAGGAGAAACGCCTTTATTCTGGGCCGTCTATAAAGGGCATCTTGCAGCGGTGGACATGCTCCTTGCTGTCGGCGCAGACCCTACTATGTATGACGCATCTGGACTCAATGCATTGGCAATATCGACCTTAACACAGCAACATCAATTGACTTCTCTGCTCCACGCATGTGCATCAGGTCGGCGCCAACTCAATGGGAGTGCATTCAAACTGCACTAGTAGGTTAATATTGCGCCCAATTTTCAATACTAGCCGTTCTATTAAAGTGTGGTGGCAGTAAAAACCAAACCTTCTAAAATTCCCTCGCAACCTTGTGAGGGAATTTTTTTGTCCAAATTTTAGATAATCCCACACTTTGCAAAATCAAGTAGATCATTATGCTGTGAATGTCAGTTGAAATCCCCCGAAGGCATGCTGACTTACTTGAAAACGCGCCAATTAATGAAAATACTATTTCGCGTCCTTTTTATTTTCTTGTGCACAGAGCTTTACGCACTGCATGTAGCTAGAGTCACATGCATTATACTTTTCGATTCTCAAATTCTTCGAATCATTTTTTTGTGTTTGCCGCGAATTGATGCGAGCCTGCATATCTTGTCCAGATTGGTTTCGCGAGTTTGAGTTTGATTCTGTAATAAAAGGATGCGTATCTGTTTGTAATTTTGCGTCCGCTGTTTTACGACATTCTTTTTTCTCTGATACACAAAGTATCTTGCATAAATTTTTTTCTTGAGCGCAAATAGAACCAGACGACAGTACTGAAAGCAACAACAAACATGTAGATATTTTCTTCATTATTTTCCTTATTCATAGCACAAAACTGAGACTGTAATTAATACAGTGGGGATTTTTGCAAAAATTGAATTGGATATCTCGATATGCCAGAGGTATCCGCGGTGGCTTTTCATAATTTGAGCCCAAAAAAATCCCCTCACTAGGTTGTGAAGGGATTTTAACAGAATAGTTTTTTACTAAACCAACACTTTAATAGAGCGGCTAGTTTTCAATATGGCGTATTTTTCAATAAGTCTTCCATATCCTTATAATGCCCACGTACGCGATCCACTGCAAAGTTGTACATTATTTGGTTTTCCATAAACTTAACTCGTTCGACATCCATATCGACCGTATTCCCATCAATATTGCCTTGTGCTGGCATCACATATTTTAATTCTACGGATCGAGGATCTTTCCCCATTCGCATTGCTTCGTTAATGTCAAAATCAACCGCTTTGTAGCCTGGCGTATCGGCATTGGCAATATTGGATGCCAGTACTTCCTGACGAAATGCCCTAAGTGTTAAAGCACGCTCGTGTACGCTATCTTCTTCCTCATTCTTAGCAACGGGTGGATTGACATGCGACAGAGACTCGGGATTTCGCGCATTGAACTGAGACGCGATTAATAACGGATGTTCATTAAAGTTATCCTTAAGCTTAAGCGGTGGTGTATTCGTACTAGTTGAGGACTGCCCATTAACTTTTGCTAATGCTTCCGCGAAAGCTTTTCCTGCAGGCGTAACCGATCTCAATTTGTCATTGGAATCAGAATTGATAGCAGTTGAAACGAGTGGCGAAGATTTTTCTATAGGATTCATTGCAGACTCTGTCAAATTAAGAACATCTAGTTTCTGACGCTGAAGAATTTTCTACTATCAATACGTAGTCTGTAGCGAACTTCCCAGCGTCGTAAGAAAATATCTCCTCAGTTATTCGATTTTGACCGCTGACTGAATATCGGTAGTAAATACCCAGCCGGGACCAGGCTTACCCGCTAGCGCAATAATGGCCACTATTTGATCAGCCAGATCATCCTCGCAGATCAACTCCAATTTTGTTTCTGCAACAACGGGTTCCGCCAGATCCAGTGAATAGCGCTGCTGTGCCGGATCAGCGCTAGTAAAAAGGCGCTGTACTGTGGAAACGGTCAGGTTGTAGCAACTGGTTCCATTGCTGATATCGCAAAAACCTGAATCGCGCAGCGCCTCGGTAACCGAATTGATACGGTGCGGATGGATGAATGCCTTAATTTGTTTCATGTGATTCTCCTTAAAAGAAATGCGCCGCCCACTACGAGCGGCGCATAGATTAGTCAGCAAGCTTTGCTTTAGCCTTGCGCTCTTTACGCTCTTCTACCCATTCATACAACAGGGGCAACAGCAACAAGGTCAATGCGGTCGAGGTGAACAAGCCACCGACTACGACTGTAGCGAGCGGTCTTTGCGTTTCCGCACCGACACCACTGGACAGCAACATAGGTACCAGTCCAAAGATCGCAATTGACGCCGTCATCAATACCGGACGCAAGCGTAACGCTGCGCCTTGCCGTACCGCCTCACGCACCGACATACCGCGCTCACGTTGTTCATTGAGAAACGTAACCAGCACAATGCCATTCAGCATCGCCACCCCGAACACGGCAATGAAACCAATCGCTGACGGCACCGACAGATACTGCCCTGTGATAAAGAGGCCGACGACACCGCCTATCGTTGCAAACGGCACGTTGGCGATAATTAGCGTGGCATAAGTGAGTGAATTGAAGGCGGTGTATAACAGAATAAAAATCAAACCGATAGTGAGCGGTACGATCACGAGCAGCTTGTTCATGGCACGCTGCTGGTTTTCAAAAGCGCCGCCCCATTCGATGACATAGCCTTCAGGCAGTTTCACCTGTTGGCGTATTTTTGCTTCAGCTTCCTTGACGAAGCTATCGATATCACGGCCTTGTACGTCCATCTGGATCACCGCATAACGCTGCAATTCCTCGCGCCGTATGAAGGAATATCCCTCATCAAGCTCGATGCTTGCCACATTACTGAGTGGGACTAGCGCGCCGCTTTGCGAGCGGATCGGAATATTGCCGATGGATTGCACATTATTGCGAAATTCCGGTGCTAGCCAGGCCTGAATATCGAAACGCTTGGTGCCATCGATCAGTGTCGATACCGCTTTGCCGCCGATTCCGGTTTGTACGACTTCCAGAATTTCATCTGCATTGATACCGTAACGTGCTGCCGCGTCGCGGTTGACCTTAATCACCAATTGTGGCTTACCCTTGTTCGCCTCCAGAGACAGGTCTGCCACACCCGGTACTTTGTCGAGCACCCCCTTCATTTGCTCTGACAAACGGTCTAGCGTGTTGAGGTCTTCGCCATACAATTTTAAAGCCAGAGTGGCTCGCACGCCGGAAATTAACTCTTCAATACGGCTCTGGATAGGCTGGGTAGCCGCAATCACCGCCGTTGGCACAACAGTTTCTAACTTCTGCTGCATTTCCTTAGCTAGGTCAGGGACTGAAATCTTCTTCGGCCACTCGCTATGCGGCTTCAGGTTGACTAGCAACTCCATGTAGTTGACGTCCGCCGTTTCTCCTTTTTCGGCACGACCTATCATCGCAATGGAGGACGTCGATTGCGGGAATTGTTTTAGCGCGTTTTCCAATTGCTGGGAAATACGGATCGACTCCTCTAGCGAAGTTGACGGAATGCTGGTAACCCTGAATAGGATGCCGCCTTCCTGCAAGGTCGGCATGAATTCCTTACCTAGGAAAGGGATCAAGGCCAGCGCAGCGATCAACGTCACGATGGCACCTGTGATGACCTTTTTCTTGCTGTCCAACGCCCAGTCCAGCAACGGCAGATACAGTTTCTTCGCCCAGCGAACGACAAAGGTATCTTTCTCTTCCTTGGGCTTAAGGATCAAGGCGGACAAGACCGGCACCAGGGTCATGGTCAGTAGCAGTGAGCCTATCATTGCAAAGGTAATGGTCAGTGCCATCGGCTTGAACATCTTGCCTTCCAGGCCTGTCAATGAAAACAAGGGCAGAAACACCACGATAATGATCAGGATCGCAAAGGCGACCGGGTTCATGACTTCTCGCGCAGCTTCCAGGATGACGTGTGTCTTATTGACCTTTTTGCCCGCCTGATGAGACAACAACCTAAAGCCGTTCTCCACCATCACCACGGCACCGTCCACCATCATACCAATGCCCACCGCCAGCCCGGCCAGAGACATCAGATTCGCTGACAAGCCCCATTGCTGCATCAGCATGAAGCTGATCAGCATCGCCAGCGGCAAGGCCACGATCACGACAATCGCGGAACGGATCTCCCCCAGGAACAAGAACAGGATGATCGCCACCAGCACCGAACCTTCCACTAGCGCGCTTTCGGCTGTCTTGACCGCTTTGTCGACCAGGTCGGTGCGGTCATAGACCGGGTTGATCGTGATGCCCTTAGGTAGCGCCTGTTGAGCCACCTTGATCTTTTGTTTAACAGCTTCCACCACACCCTTGGCGTTTTCGCCAATACGTTGCAATGCCATGCCGAGTACGACCTCTTTACCATCCTTGGTGACAGCACCAAAACGCAGCGAGGGGGCTTCCTTGACTTCGGCCACGTCACGCACATAGACCGGTGTGCCTTCACGTGTAGCCAGCACGACGTTACCGATATCTTTGGCATTGGCCACCAGGCCAAGACCGCGCACCAGATATTGCTCCTGACCTATGTTCAGGTATTGGCCGCCGACTTGCCGGTTGTTTGCGGTCAAGGTTTCCATCACCGTTTTCAGGCTCAGGCCATACTTGATCAACTGGTTGGGATTGATCAGTACCTGATATTGTTTTTCATCGCCGCCCCAAGAAGTGACATCGTCCACACCGGGCGCGGTGCGCAGCTTAAGACGCACGTTCCAGTCCTGTAAAGTACGCAGGTCCATGGTCGACATTTTCTTATCCGCGGATTCAATGGTGTACCAAAAGACTTGCCCTAAACCTGAACTATTCGGCCCGACTGCCGGTTCGCCATAGCCAGCGGGAATACGTTCCTTGGCTTCCAGGAGTTTTTCACCGACCAATCTTCTGGCGAAATAGATGTCGACATTGTCCTTAAAGTTGACGCTGACGTAGGACAGGCCAAATAAGGATACCGAACGTATCGCTTCCACGCCGGCAAGACCGGCCATCGAGGTTTCAATCGGTGCGGTCAAGAGTTTTTCCACATCTTCGGCGGCAAGGCCTGGCGATTCTGTATAAATGTTCACCTGTATGGGTGTGACATCAGGAAAGGCATCGACGGGCAACTCCATCCAGGCTTTAGCGCCCAGTAAGATGACCAATACAAAAATCACCAACACCAGAACTTTGTATCGGAGGGACAAATCCACTATTTTATTTAACATGGCGATGTCCCTTAATCCGCGCTGATCTGCGATTTCAACATCTTGGCTTTCAAGGCGTAAGCACCGCTGGTCACGACTTTTTCACCAGGCGTGATACCGGATTTGAGAACGACCTGTCCATGAAGTTTTTCGCCAAGTTCGACTGCGCGTGCCTCAAAGCCGTCTGCATCCTGGATAAACGTCGTAGGCTGTCCCTGTACCAGTACCACCGCTTGTTCAGGCAAGAGCAATGCCTTGCTGGTTCCAGAAGTGGCAATCGCCGCAGTGGCAAACATTTCCAGCTTGAGCCTGCCATCGGTATTGGGTACTTCTACGCGTGCTTTGACTGTGCGTGACTCTTTATCCATCGTGCTGCTGATATAGGTGACCTTGCCTTTAAAGATCTCGCTTGCGTAGGCGGCAGTGGTAATCTGTGCCTCAGCGCCGATCTTGACCTTACCTACATCTTTTTCGTACAAGTTGGTCTCGATCCAGACGTTCGATAAATCCGCGATACTAAACATTTCCTTCTCGGATTGCGCCAGTTCACCTAATACCGCTTTCTTGTCTATGACCGTACCGGAAAATGGTGCCGAGACCGCGAAGACAGAGGTGCCAGCTGAATCCTGTCTGCCAGCGATGCCAAGTATCTGCCGTTTCTCGCCAGCTGCACGCAACACCGCTTTGGCTTTCTCAAAATCGGCGCGCACGCGCAAATAGTCTTTCTGCGGAATGATTTGGTCGGCATACAGTTTTTCAGCGCGTTCCA
>JAUSDP010000010.1 GCA_030650605.1 bacterium | reverse complement strand
AAAACCCGCAAAAATTGATTCCTAATTGAAAAGGAAATCCCGCGCGCGCCCACTTTCAAATTAAAAATTTTTGCGGGGTTTGGGACGAATCCCGACGCTTTGGTCGGGATTCGTGGCGGAATGCCCCGCCCCGCTTGCGGGGCGGGGCTACCTTAGCGCAAATTCCGCTCCTGCCTACCGCAGGCAGGTCTTTGAGCGATGGATCAGATTTGGTAGAGTGATGGTATAAGTTTGATGCGATTTTAAGTAAGGAGCCAAGAAACTAGATACGAACTCGGATTTTGATATACTTTTGTCATGGAAGAATTTGAACTTACATATATAGATGTCGATACCAATAAAATTAAAACAAAGCTTATTGAACTTGGTGCGAAAAAGGTTGGCGATTATCACTATCGCCGAATCGTTTTCGACTACCCAGATTTTAGTCTCGATATAAAATCGGCCTGGGTAAGATTACGCGATGAGGGGGATAAGATAACACTCACTTTCAAACAGCGCCTTGGTAAAAATGTTCGGGACAAACTTACTGGAGATGAAGGTATGTATGAACGTGAGACCGTAGTTGGAGATTTCGATGCCACTCGCGAGATTCTTCTTAAAATAGGGTTGATTGAAAAAATGTATCAAGAGAATAAGAGGGAGCGTTATATGCTCGGCGAAGTCGAATGTGACATAGACACGTGGCCACTTCTAGATCCATATCTTGAAATAGAGGGACCGAGCTGGGATAAGGTACACGATGCTGTCGAGAAACTGGGTCTTAAACGTGAAGCTGGTAAGAAATTTTCAACAAATCAGATTTATCGAATTAAGGGATTAGATGATCGAAACTATACAAAGCTTACCTTCGCTGAACAAATCAAGCGTACTGTAAATAGATTTTGAACTTATATGAGAAAAGAAATTTAAGTAAAAGCTAGAGTCAAAAAACGACTAAACTCCAATTCCTGTGCAATAATGGACCAATTAAGAGTCCTGAACCCCGCCTGCCGGGCCCGGCGGGCAGGTCGTCCACGATAGGGAGCCAAGAAAAGCGATGGAGGCGTTTAGTGAGGAGTTATAGACAATAAATGAGTAGATTGATGTATTTTTGCATAGTTTAGAATAAGAGTTGCATAGTTTACTACACTATGATAAACTCACCTTATGGAAGAAAAACTATTAACTATAGCCGAAGCAGCTGAAATTTTGGGTGTTTCGCTCGATACATTGCGTCGTTGGGACAAAAACGGCAAGCTAGTGGCAATACGAAAGGAAGGCGGCGTTCATCGATATTATCGCCAGAACGATTTGGATTTATTTGCCAGTGATTTGATCAAAATTGCTCACGAGTGGACGACAGAAGTATCTGAATTACCATCTATGTTCTATTGTGAAAATAGTGCAGTTTTTCAGACAAGACTTGCAAAAATGCAGAATGCAATGGCGCAATCCGGTCTTTCTGAAAAAATATTACCACTTGTCGTGGCTGTTGCAGGTGAAGTTGGAAACAATTCCTTTGATCATAACCTCGGTAAATGGCCAGACATGCCCGGTGTATTTTTTGGTTATGATGTATCTAAAAGACAGGTGGTGCTTGCAGACCGCGGACTTGGTGTTTTGAGTACTCTTAGTCGCGTGCGCCCAGAGCTTAAAACGCATGTTGATGCGTTACGTGTGGCATTTACGGAAGTTGTATCAGGTCGAGCGCCAGAAGAGCGAGGCAATGGGCTCAAGTTTGTGAGGCGTGTTATTGCCCAAAATCCTATAAGTTTATTTTTTCGGAGTGGCGATGCTGAGTTGCGTCTTAAAAAAGATAATAATGAGCTTTTTATAACACGATCACAGTCGATTATTCGTGGATGTTTTACCATTATTGAGTATTGAAAGTTTATTATTAGTTAGTTTGTTTATATTATGCACATTAAATTAAAAAAATTTGGAACAACATTGATTTCTCGGCAATCAGGCAAAGAAGCGTTTTTGGCGTTTCAATCGACTATTGTTGATATTGTAAAAGATGAAAATGTAGAGATAGATTTTGACGGAGTTATCACATTTTCTCCGTCTTGGGGTGATGAGTTTTTGACACCTCTGCTTAATCAGTTTGGCAATCGATTGGTATTGTTTCCCACAAATAATCCATCAGTAAAAATTACAATAAAGCTTCTTGAGGATATCAATAAGCGAAGTTTTAAAACAAAGCAGCCCGAATAAGATTCACTTCAGTTTTAGAAAATTTTTGGTATACTCTCGTTATGAAAACAATTTTAGTGGACGCTGTATATTGTTTCGTCTCTGATACAGGAGAGATTTATAAGGAAATGCACGAACTCTTAGAAACCTATCCAAATAGAAAAATCATTCTAACCGGTGCAAATGACGAGCAGTTCAAGAAGTTTGGATTAGACAAAATGCCTTATGAGGTATTTACCCTTAAGCACGACCCTGAAAAGACTGACCCTTCATACTATGAAAAAATGCTTAATAATTTTGAATTGACTAAAGATGGAGTAATTTACTTTGAGCATAATCCTGAAGCGGTTAAAAGTGCTCAATCTGTTGGTATCAATTCTTATTTCTTTGATTACGATAAGAAAGACCTTAAAGCGTTGAAGGGATTCCTAGACAGCAACTTGGGGTAGCTTTAACAAGCCACTAAACTCAAGTTCCCGTGCTTTATTAGTCCAATTAAGAGTTCTGAACTGCTCAACTAATGAGTTCTGAACTCGTCCACTAGCTCAAGGAGTCTGGTTTAGTTTGGCTGTCCTCCGCCCTTACCACCAGAACTCTGTGAGTTGAAGTAGTTAGCGAGACCCTCAATTTGTAGATCAGCTTCACGATCTATACGATTTTCAAGCTGATATCCAGCATCTTTGCACGATTCGCTTATATCGGTTGTTGTACCTTTTGAATACAAGTAGAGTTCGGCTTCACAGTCATTCGTAATGTAGTATGCCTCCGTGATAGATGAGACGAGATTTTTGTAAACTGTCATACCATAACCACCGTTGAGTAGTCCCTCATTATTTCCAGTTAAGGGAGTGAGTGCACTAAGAAGTGCTTGTGCGAGTGGTTTATCAGACCTCTGTGTATAAATTGTTAGAGTACCATCGTGTGTCGTATTAGTAGCGTCTGCCGGACTATTGTGATGTACGGAGACTATAACATCGCATTTACGATTATCAGATACTCCATCTTTGTCTATATCCAATGACGCACATCCTGCAACTGCATCATTTACTCTATCCCGACGAGTCGATAAGCGATCTGCAACCACAACATACGCTCCTTGCGTCTTTAATTTTGCTTCAAGTGCTAGCACCACGTCCCAGTTCACATCCGCTTCAACAACGCCATATGTGAGATTAACCGCACCCGTCTCGCCCCCACCGTGTCCTGCGTCTAATGCGATAACCTTTCCAGCCACACCACCTGCCGCGTTAGCTTGTAAGACAAAGAGTACTGATAAAAGTACGGAGGATAATAGAAGTTTTTTCATATTGTTCTAAAAGATTAAATCACACTTATTAAGTTGTGATTAATCCTACCAAAGACCACCCTTAATGCAACTATTTCCGAGAACTAGATACTCTCGCAATCTCGCGGGCGGGTTCCCTTTTTCAAGGAACCCACCTTTTTGGTTGACATAATCAAATTTGCGAGTAGTTTAAGTTGCGGAAAGGATAGAATTAATAAAGGAAGGAGTTAATCATGTTGATTGAACATATGACCTCATCTTGGGCCGGGCACCAAAGTTTGAAGGGATTCCCCATCTGGCCAAAAACACTCCCCACCAAGATTTCCTACAAACTAGGTGAAGTCCCACAAATCACTAATACAAAGTGTTTTCGGACCGTAAGTTGGGTGAGAGTGTGGAGAAGGGTGGGTCTGGACCAGTCCACAGGAAAACATAGATGGAAGTGGACAGACGCCTATTGGCTAGACTGAGAAAAACATCCGCCCCGAGTAGCTCGACGAAAATCCGTCGTGAGCTATATCGGCGGCGGATTTTCTTTTATTCGTCTGCAAGCGTGCTTTTAATCTGTTCACGAAGTTCTGGCGAGTCTTTATGACCGTGTGCATCAATAGCATGTTGTACTGCTATTAGCAAGAACTATTAGCAAGAACGGTTCCTATTATAAAAGCGTACCACCCTCGCGGATGGTACGCTTTTCTCGTGAGTGGGCCATCGTCTAGAACGTTGGATGTCTCTCCTGAAGAGACGATCCGAGCAAGAACCTATGGTCTCCGAGCGATTC
>JAUSDP010000006.1 GCA_030650605.1 bacterium | reverse complement strand
AGACGCTATTTTGACGTAAAGCCTAACGCGATTGTGCGTAATTTTCTGTTTGCCGCAAAATTTATTGCTCGTGTACGAAAGTAAGTTTTTGTGGTATTTTTATGCAGTAGAATGAACTATGATTGCTTCCTATAAAATCGGAGTGGTAGGTCTTTGGCATCTAGGAGAAATATATTCTGCAGGACTCGCCGAATTGGGGCATTCTGTCATCGGTATTGACGAGAACGAAGAAGTAATACGCAATCTGGAAAACAACATTCCTCCCCTCGCGGAGCCGAAGCTCGCCGAGCTTCTTGCATCAAATCAGAGCGCCGGCCGTCTTCTATATTCTTCAAACTTTTCAAAGATAAAAGAGTGTAACGTTGTGTGGGTTACGTTTGACACGCCGGTTAATAATGAAGATGAAGTACAACTTGATGTTGTTTTTAAATCGGTTGAACGGGCTATTCCGTATTTACAGGATGACGTACTCTTCATGGTTTCGAGCCAGATACCAATAGGAACATCAAAGAAAATCGTCGCAATGATCAAAGAGAAATGTCCTGAAATAACTTTTTATTACGCGTACTTACCTGAGAACCTTCGCCTTGGAGAGGCAGTCAGGTGTTTTATGAATCCCGATCGGATAGTCGTTGGGACCGAAGACGACAAAGCTTTAGCGAAAATAAAAGAAATCTTTTCGCCATTGAACGTGGAAATAGTTGTTATGAATTCCTCTTCCGCCGAAATGACAAAGCATTCCTTGAATGCATTTCTAGCCACCTCAATAAGCTTAGCCAATGATATCGCCGACCTTTGCGAGTTGTATGGTGCTAACGTGGAAGAAGTAATAAAGGCTCTCAAATCAGATCCGCGCATCGGGCCAAAGGCATATCTTTTCGCCGGTTTGGGATTTTCCGGCGGGACGCTTGGCCGTGACATAAAAGCTATGATGATGGCCGGCAGGGCGCAGGCTGTAGCCTTGCCGGTGATCGAGAGTGTTTTTTTGAAGAACAAAAGTCGGAATGTGATTGTCGAACAGAGACTGATAAAAGAACTTGGAGACATAAAAGGCAGGACCTTCGCGTTTTTTGGCGTTACTTATAAAGCGGGAACAAGCACACTTCGACGCTCGCAACCCTTAGAAATAGAAAAGTTATTGCGCGAAGCGGGAGTGACTCTCAAGTTGTATGATCCGATTGCTAAGATTGACGAAGTCGCGACTATTACGCCGTCATCCTTTTCAGATGATCCATACGATGCTGCCAAAGATGCAGAAGTAGTCCTCATCATGACGCCATGGAAAGATTTTCGTGATCTGGATTTTCCAAAATTGCGAACTGCTATGGCCGGGGCGCTTTTGTTCGATACCTGCAATATTTTGTGGGATAAAAGAAACGAAATAAAGTCGGCGGGATTCAAATATATATGCATCGGACAATGAAAAGAAAAATCAATCTTGCACTTATCGGAGCGGGAAGCATGGGCCGCCTTTGGGCTAAGGCAATAAAAGAAACTAAAGGAGTCGTCCCTCGTGTGGTTATCGATATTGATGAAAAGAGTGCACTATCAATCTCACAGCGTTTCCCCGGATGCATAGCCGTAAAAGATTGGCATAAAATTTTAGCCAATAATGATATAGATGCTGTTCTTGTAACCACGCCGCATAAGTGGCTTGCGCCAATTTCCCTTGCTGCTCTCAAAGCGGGGAAGCATGTGTTTTGTGAAAAACCCTCCGGCGTGACCGTGGCAGAAGTTACAAGGAATATTATTCTTGCGAAGAAAAAGAATTTGGTCTATATGCCCGGTTTTAATCATCGCTATCATCCGGCTTATATGAAAGCGAGGGAGATTTTTGAAAAAGGCGGGATTGGAGAAGCTAATTTCATTCGTGCGAGGTATGGTTTCGGAGGGCGTCCCGGTTACAATAAAGAGTGGCGATTTAATAAGGAGGTAGCTGGCGGTGGCGAACTCCTTGACCAAGGCGTGCATATGATTGATATGGCGCGGTGGTTTCTCGGTGACTTTGAAAAGATATATGGTTTTGCGGAAAACTTTTTTTGGGGCGGCGATGTTGAAGATAACGGCTTTCTTCTTATGCGTACCAAAAAAGGCCAAGTGGCTTCTATTCATGTGAGTTCGACCAATTGGGAATGGGTGCACTCGTTTGAAATATTTGGCGACAAGGGATATCTTCTAATTGACGGGCTGGATCAACGCTACAATGGGCCAGAGCAACTGACTTGGGGGAAGCGCGACAAGACCTTCGCACGGCCACAGGACGAAAAATATGTGTTTGAAAAGGAGCAAAAACATGACGCCATGCGCCGCGAGATGGAAAATTTTGTGAGGGCAATTCATGGTGGTGCCCCAGTACGGAAATTGTTTCCACGGGGCGAGGATGCGCGGGCGGCTTTGAAACTCGTTGAAAAAATATATAAAAACAAGCATGGAAATTTTAAAAAATAAAAAGGCAGTAATCACGGGAGGAAGCCGCGGAATCGGCAAAGCCATTGCCGTGGAATATCTCAAGAATGGCGCTGAGGTTTTTCTCTTAGCGCGAAGTGCCGATGAATTGAACGAGACTCAAAAAGAATTAATGACACTGGGAAATGTCCACATTGCGACTGCGGATGTTTCTCAGCAAGATGATGTCGAGCGCGCGGTAAACGAAGTAGCAAAAACATTCGGGACGATTGATATTCTTGTGAACGCTGCAGGCGTTTATGGACCGATTGGACCCGTGACCGATGTTGATCCTAGGGAATGGAAAAAAGCTATCGACATCAATCTGTTCGGGACATTCTTAAGTGTACATTTTTTCGCTCCACTCATAAAAAACAATAAAAGCGGAAGCATTATTAATTTTGTGGGGGGTGGTGAAGGTGCATATCCGAATTTCAGTTCGTATGTTTCGGCGAAGGGCGGTATTGCCCGCTTCACGGAAACCGTGGCGGAAGAATTGAAAGACCTCGGCATGGATGTGAACGCCATCGCTCCTGGAGCAGTAAACACCAAGCTTCTCGACGATCTCGTGAAAGTGGGTCCAGAGAAGGCCGGCAAGGCGAATTATGAACAAGCATTGCAACAAAAAGCGTCAGGCGGTGTGCTACCGGAGAAAGTTGCTACGCTTTGCGTATTCCTAGCATCCGACAAGGCGCACGGAATCACGGGGAAGGTTTTTTCTGCCGTATGGGATCCTTATGAAAACTTCCCAAAGCATAAAAAGGAGATTATGGCTACTGACGTTTACACTATGCGCCGTGTGCGCCCGGAGTGGCGCGGGTTAGATTTGGGCGAACGGTCGAAACAACAATAGTACAATGATCAAACAAGCAATCATTTCTGCGGGTGGATTAGGAGCCCGATTACGCCCGATTACGGATACGATACCGAAGCCAATGATTCCTATTCTCGGAAAGCCGATGCTCGAATGGCATGTCGAGCAGTTAAAAAAACACGGCATAAAAGAATTTTTCTTTACACTTCACTATTTGCCAGAGGTAGTCATGGATTATTTCGGCGATGGTTCTCGGTTCGGCGTAAAAATAAATTATTTCGTCGAAAAAGAACCATTAGGTTCCGTCGGCGCGATAAAAAAATTCGAAAGCCAGCTCGATAAGACGTTCTATTACATATATGGCGACATGTTTAGTTTGATGGATTACTCAAAGATGTCCGAAAAATACGCTCAAAAAGAGAACCCCATCGGCATGCAACGCATGAAAAGGACCGACGATTACGATGATGCCGATATTGCCGAACTCGATGAGGACGGGCGATGCATAAAGATTCACGGCAAACCGCATACCAAAAAATATCCAAATGTCTATCGCATGCGCGGTTCGTTCATATTGGATAAGAAAGTACTTTCGTATATACCAGAAGACACGGTATTCGATCTCGGGAAACAATTGTTGCCAAAAGTGATTGCGGCGGGCGAGAAATTCTATGCATACGAGTGCAATGATTATTCAAAGGGGATCGATACTCTAGAGAAGTTGAAGGAAGTAACCTCCATGGTCGCTAATCAAGTTTCTTGACAAATATTAGATTATGAAGAAGAAGGTAGTTTTCCACCGCGATAAGGGCGAGAACGAATACCTCCGCGAGCATGTACCACACATGTAGTTTGCTTACCAACACGAACATTCCAAGAGTGTTGATGCCAAGGTTTACAACGGCGATGGTAAGGAATCCACCAACCTGCACGGCGACCCTGTCCTTACTCGCGTCCTTGAATACCCAGAATTTCTGCAAGGTAAAACTCACTAGAAAAGTGAAAATAAATGCCATAATAACTGAGAACAGGTACCAGAGTCCAAACCATTCGGTAAATGTATAAAGTAAGACAAGGGCAATGACGGTCGCACTCCCGCCGGATACAAGATATCTGAAGATGCGATTCTGTGTTAATCGGTTTAGCATAGGCATTGAAACGGCTATCCTCAATAGTATACTATAATCTACGCCACGACCCATGAAAATTTTATTTTTATCAGACGACTTCCCGCCGCAAAGTTTTTTTTGGGGGCGGGAATCTCTACATTTGAGTTGGCCGATCTCAAGGTATACATTAATATCGGCTTTTATGCGAGCATGCTCAGTCTCTCCCCGGCATTTATTATGAGTAAAAAAATGCGAAGTAAGATAGACTTCACACATGAGTC
>JAUSDP010000005.1 GCA_030650605.1 bacterium | reverse complement strand
TTTTTTAATCAGTTCTTGATAACAAGAAAGGAGCTCGGAAATCTTAACATCCATATTAAAGTCAGTTTTTACTCTCTCGAAGCCAGCCTTACCAAACTCTTCTGCTTTTTTTGGATTCTTGAGTAAATCTATCACTTTCTCTGCCATAATTTTAATATCAAAAGGATTAACAACATAGCCCGTGACGCCATCAAGTATTGCTTCTGGTGCCCCGCCATAGCATGTGCCTATTACTGCTCTTCCAGCCGCCATGGCTTCTAAGACCGTTCTGGGGAAAGGATCAAGATAAAGTGAAGGAACAAGCACCATTGCCGAGGCTGCATAGGCTAATTTCATCTCTTCCCTATTTAACCACTTACCATTGCTACCAGCGGTGACAAGCTCCGCCTCTGGCACTTCCTTTTTAACTATCTCCATGGCTTCCTCGACCACTCTTGCTCCCTTAGCACCACTCAATCTTCCAGCAAAGAAAATAATCTTTTTATTCTTTTCATTATGATCTCGATGATATTCTGATACATCCATGCCTGTATGCATCACTTCTACGTTTTTTATACCATTTTGCTCAAGTGCTTTCTTTAAAGCATTACTTACTGCAAAAAGCTTATTTGCATATCCCAAATACCTTTTGATCAAGAGATTTCGGAACGGATTCCATCTTTTTTTTGCCTGCCGGAATTGGTCGAACCAAGTAAGTTGCGCATCAAAATGTTCCGAATAATTTTTTGTCTCTAGCTTACCGAAGCTAAATGACATGGCGTCCCGCAATGTTACCACTACCGCTTTAGAGTAAACTTTAGCGAGTTTAATACAATAGTATGATAAATAAAAATGGATGTTGTTTATATGAACAATATCAGGCTTTATTCTTTTTAATAATTCCTCTACTTTCTGGACTACTGACCTGTTATAAAGACTAACGTATGAGCGCCACTTGCTAGGATAATCGCTCGCTATTTTATAAACTTTAAGACCATGATATTCTGATTCTCCCGCCTCACTTTTTTTTCGACAAGTGGTGATAACAAAAACCTCATGTTCCGCCTTTTTCATCCCAAGCGCCAGTTCATAAGTGGAAATCCCCGCTCCTCCGAAGCTATACGGAGGAAAATCATCGGAGAAAAATACCACTTTCATTCAGAATCTTTAAATACCAATAATTTTGCCTTTAACTCTGGCCTGATATGAGGTTCTAGGAACTTGTTTATATAACCCTCGCTGACTAAATCCACATCTTTACCCAACTTTTCTTCCAGTTTTTCTTTAAGTTGCATGTATTCGTATATACCCATCGGTCCTGGTCCGAGCTCCACCAGCAAATCTACATCACTATCTGGACAATCGTCCCCTCGTGAGACCGAACCAAAAACAGAGGCCTTTTTGACACCATAAGCGCGTAGAATAGGGGCTATTTTCTCTTGTATATCTGCAATACTCATACCACAATTTTACCACGAATTTAAAAAACGAGTAGTATCCCGTAGAAATCCCCGCCCCCCGAAACTTTGTGACGGAAAATCGTCTGATAAAAATAAAATTTTCATTGCATCCTATCCGATTCTCTAACTTTTGCTGCATAGTCAGCAAGCGCATCCTTCCATTCTCTCAGAAGTTCTATATTCGAGTCTTTCAGATGCCTATTTTCAAGAACAGAAAAAACGGGTCGCCTGATTTTTGAGCCACTCTCTTCAGTACCTATCGGGACCAAATTTGTATGCACACCAAAGAGTCTGAAGACTTCTTCCGCAAAATCATACCAAGAACACACCCCTTGGTTAGTGATGTGGAATGTACCGTACGGGGCATCCGTATCAACCAATTGCTTGATTTTGAGCGAAAGGTCGTACGTATACGTGGGGGAACCAAATTGGTCGTTAACCACGCTGACCTGGCCTTTTTCTCTGGCCACCTTGAGCATAAGGCGCGGAAAGTCGTAGCCTTTGTGACTAA
>JAUSDP010000003.1 GCA_030650605.1 bacterium | reverse complement strand
CCGTAGCCGAGGACCTCGAGCCCCCAGTTCAGACCGCCGATAATGAGCAGAATAAAGGTAATCTTGTGCATTTTCATAAACTTTTTAGCTATTAAGTTCTTTTGGAACCTCTGTTAATTGTACACCAGGAGTCCAACGGTTGCGCTTAAAGTTATGCACACCTCAACAATGCTCGGTGTAAAGAGTCCTAGATAGGTTTGATGCCGGAGAACTGGCTACCAACGATCTGCATGATGGTGTCTTTGACTATTTCCGGATTGGCTATCTGGTTGAAGGTGAATTGCCTCTCGGAAGCGGCGGTCTGGACGACGATGTCGCCGAATTGGAGGAAGGTCTCGATCATGCCGTTGGTGTGCACCGAGATATCCTGGATGCGGTGGACATGGAGTTCCGAGATTTTTCGGTTGAAGAAGCCGCGCTGCTCGCTTTCGATGATGCGCTTATTGGTCACGATGACCACATTGAGCGTATAGAGAGTGAGCGAGTAGAAAGTCGCGGTCCAGAAGACGATATACCAGATGCTCGCGACGAATAAGAAGAGCGGGAAGATACCGGGCGCCCGCAGGTAGGAGGAAAAGTTGGTGTAAACGACGATAGGCACCAGGCAGGCGAAAGCGAAGAGACCCAGGGGCATGTAGAGTACGAAGCGATGCTTGCGCAAGAGCAGGATAACTTTCTCTCCGGCCTCCTGGCCCTGGAAGGATTGCGAGGAATCTTGAAAGATGGCAAGGATTCTTTTTATCATATCTGGGTGAGCAGGAGGGCGAAGTCGAGTTTGAGATAAAAGATTAAGCTAGCGCAGAAAAGGACGACCGAGCCGAGGAAGAAGATGGCCGCGAATTTCTTGGGCTCTACGCCGACACCGAAGCGCATCAGGTGGTAGAGGATGAGGAAGACCATGCCCCAGTAGACGGCAAAGAGGCCGATGATCAGGATATTGGGAATGATTGCGAGCGGTAGAGAGTCCATAGATTAAATAAATAGTAGCACCGTTTTAACTAGTCCGCCCTCCACGATTCGAACGTGGGACCCTCGAGGTATAAGCTCGATGCTCTAACCAGCTGAGCTAAGGGTGGTTGGGAACAGTATAGATAGTAGACAGTAGATAGTAAATAGTTTACTCAAAATGGATTTTGGTAGTAGTGGAGTCGAGATGTTCTTTAAGAAGAGGGAAGCTTAAGAGAGTAGGATCAGTTTTGATAATATTGGCAGCTTCTCTGCGCGCTGCTTCGACCATTTTAATATTCTTAATGGCTTCCATACCGAGATCCGAGATGCCCCATTGTTTAGCTCCTGTTAATTCACCCGCCCCTCTTTGAGTCAAATCAAATTCTGCTAATTCAAAACCATTTTTGGCTGTCACTAAAGCTTTGATTCTATCTCTACTTTTCTCGCTTTGATTTTCTGTAAAGATGTAACAGTATGCCTGATGGTTTGAGCGTATAACTCTACCTCTAAGTTGATGGAGTTGTGCCAAGCCAAATCGTTCTGCGCCTTCAATGACGATGAGCGAAGCATTCTCGACATTGACTCCCACTTCCACTACTGACGTTGCCACCAAGATATCAATCTTTTTATCTTTGAAATCAAGCATCGTTTTTTCTTTCTCTATCGGTCGCATCTTGCTATGGAGAATACCAATCTCGAATTCTGGAAAAATTTCTTTTTTGAGCCGTTTCGCCTCTTCTTTTACTGACTTGGCTTGGACGGCCAACTCTTTTGTCGGGTCGGGTTCATCGATTCTTGGACAAATAACATAGAGTTGCCTGCCCGACGCCAACTCCTCTCTAATTTTTTCATACGCACCATCTCTTCTTTCTGGAGTAATTATTTCCGTAATGATTCTTTTCCGTCCTGCGGGCATCTCGTCGAGTAGTGACAAATCAAGATCACCATAGATAGTCAAAGCAAGTGTTCGGGGGATAGGAGTAGCAGTCATGGAAAGTAGGTGAGGGGTAATCTCGGGTTTGTTGATCAGTTTCTGTCTTTGAGCTGTTCCAAATCGATGTTGTTCATCAACAATCACTAGTGCCAAGTGTTTGAACTTAACTGATTTTTGTATGAGGGCATGAGTACCAATAAGCACCGCGATTTCACCATTATTAACCCACTTAAGAAGTTGAGCACGAGAGATATTCGTGTAACTTTCAGGATTAATTTTGGACGGGAATTTTTTGCAACTACTACCAGTGATCAGGGCGATATTTATAGGTAGATGCCTAAAATATTTTATAAAAGATTCGAAGTGTTGTTGGGCCAAAATTTCAGTTGGCGCCATATAAGCACTCTGAAGTACCCCATAGGACTCACCTATGGGGTGAGAAGTGGCGGCAGCATAGACCGCTGTGGCGGCTACGGCTGTCTTGCCGGAACCGACATCGCCCTCCAAGAGTCGGCTCATCGGATGACCTTTTTTAAAGTCTGCTAGAATATGGCCAATTGATTTTCTCTGCGCGCCTGTGACGGTGAATGGAAATCTTTTTAGAAACTTTTCTATTTCTTCTTCTTTTTTCTCTATCACGAAAGCATCATGTTCCTTGAATTGGTGACGCATTCTCTGTCTCTCGAGTTGAATGAAAAATATTTCTTCAAAGGCGAAGCGTTTACGTGCCGCCTGCGCATGAGCCTCCTTTTGGGGTGTGTGAATATAGATTAGAGAAGTGCGTAGATCTGGGAGATTGTAAGCTTTTAAAATATCTTCTGGTATAGGGTCGACCAAAGTGTCAAAGATTTCCTTTGACATGAGATTTTGAATTTTGTGATAAATCCAATTGGAAGTTAGACCGTGAGTTTCAGGATAGATTGGATATAAAGAGTGCGCTTTTGTTTGAGTGAATAAATCTGGCGCGCTCTCTATCTTCGGATTAGAAAAATACAGACTATTATTCCTTTCTGAAACTTTTCCCTCTACTCGAACGTTTGAATCCTCCATTATCATTTTAGCTAAATAAGCTTGATGGAACCAAATGATTTTTATCTTGCCTGTCGCGTCTTCAACCACGGCTTCGGCCATAGGAATTTTCTTCCTAAACGCTCTACTCGTCTTCAATCCAGAAATGCGTCCAAATATTACCGCGACGCTTCCTTTCGTCAGCATGGCAATGCTCTTGACCTCGGCAGTGTCGCGATAGCGCGTAGGGAAGTGGTAGAGCAAATCCTTTACACTTGTAATCCCAAGTCGCCTAAGCGCGCTCACTTGTATCGGTAAAATACGAAAACAACTGGAAAGGGTATCATCCAATTTCATCTCGCCATTGTACTCTGGATTGGGGTATAATGAACGTATGATGCGATATGGATTCGGCTACGGAGGCATGATGACTGGGGGAGCAGGAATCTTCATGAGTCTAGTGTGGCTTATGCTTGTGATTGACCTCATCCTCGTTGGTATCTGGCTCTGGAAGCAGATAAAAAAATAAATATTCTCCGTTTATTTTTTGATATCAAAAACTTTTCTTTTTGATGTGGCGCCGGAGATAAGTTTGACTTGAGATCGCGAGACGTGGAAATACTCTGCTAGGAGTTTTGTAATTGCTTCATTTGCCCGACCCCCAACCGGATGTTCTTTGACCGAGACGGTATACCACTCTTCAGTTTCTGGTATAAGTGTTAACGGTGGGGGAATGATTTTATCCTCTTTCGCATTTGGCTTCGCTTTAACAAAAATTTTCATTACATCTAGATTACTCTCAAGCTCTCTAATATGAAAGTGAGTAAAAATGTGATAAATTGACCAAGTCTAGGAGACCCGCCCGACTGAACAACTTCAGTCGTTCGGGCGGGCGTGGCTGAAAGCACTCCACCCCGCCTTGGCGGGGCGAGCTGCTAACGAGGCAGATTATGAGTTATATGGCATTCGTTTATATTATTCAAGATAAGATATCACATAAGCATTATATCGGTTCTTGTCTTGATCTGTCTAAACGAGTCAATCGTCACAAGCAACATACTGGTGCAAGCACGACTCGCAAGGGCGATTGGAAATTAATATGCTATAAAGAACTAGATAACTTAGTAAAAGCTAGAATTCTTGAAAAGAAAGTAAAATCTTACAAGAGTGGTAATGCATTCAAGAAGATAATAAATGGAGACGTGGCTGAGTGGTCGAAAGCACCTCACTGCTAACGAGGCAGGGTTTAAAAGCCCTCGACGGTTCGAATCCGTCCGTCTCCGCCAAAATTGAAAATCGGAATCGGAAGCCGAAATATGGTCGGCACGAAGTGCCGTCTGTTCTGAATTACCCCCAAAAAATCCTGATTCTGAAAGGATTCGCCACGCTCCGCGTGGCTCCTCGTTTGCCAATACAATTATGAATAATCAAACCAAAAAGTTTTTCATATATACTCGCAAGTCTACGGACGACAAAGACAGACAAGTCCGCAGTATTTCTGACCAACTAGCAGAATTGAAAAGTTT
>JAUSDP010000110.1 GCA_030650605.1 bacterium | reverse complement strand
CTTTTATTGGATATTGGGGTGGCGGGGACGAGTATTTTCGGAGCAATGGCTGTAATCATGATTGCCTTCATCGCTCTTAATTATTTCAACATCCTTTCCCTCTCCGACCTCTATCCCAAATATCTTTCACTTCTCCCCCGCAAGGATGTACCGAATGGTACGTCCCCAACTCAACCCCCTAAATTTTCTCCATATGTTTTTAGCTATGACATGAAAAAGGCAGAAAAACTGCTTACTCAATATCTTAAAGATAACATTAAGCCTGAATTTCTTCCTGCAAAAATAGAGATAAAACAAGGGTTATCTATTGACGGAAAAACAGAGAATATTAAATATGAATTTGGTTCAAGATTTACCACTAATAAAGATTTATTCTCCGTCAACTTCCACTATATCGTGAAGACTAATACTCAAAATGATTTCTCGATCTTTATTCAGCCATCCACAGTAACTCAAGCAACTGCCACAGCGGTTCTGGCAAATTCTTTGATAGGTACTTACTTTATCAATCCATTTCAAAATATATCGAACTGTAATACAAAACTTACAACTTCTTTTTGCGAAGATTTCCGAACGGAAAGTAATGGTAAAAGAGGTTTTGGCATAGCGATTGTAAATCAAGGAGCAAAAACTCTGCCGGTTGTATTCACTTGTTTCATCCCCAAAGAAAGCAAATACTATTCTACCCAAACAAGCTGCATTCGACCGCAATAAACTTGATAAACGCTGTATAAGTAGCCTCGCAAGGCGAGGCCTTGCAAATCTAATAAGAAAATTGTATATTGATTTTATGCCAGCAAAAAATTCGATAAAAACATATGTCGAAAATAGCTACTACCATATCTATAATCGTGGCGTTGAGAAAAGGCTTATCTTCCTAGACCAACAAGATTACTCGGTTTTTCTTTCATATCTAAAAGAATATCTCCTTCCAAAAGACGAGAAAGAATTATACCAAAAACTTTCTGATTCAAATATTTCTTACAAAGAAAAAGACAAAATTTTAAAATTACTGCAATTAAATAATTTTAATCAAGAAATAACTCTTATCGCCTACTGTCTGATGCCTAATCATTTTCACTTTTTTATTAAACAAAAAAGCGCAGGGACAATTGACCAATTCATGAACTCTTTGGGAACAAGATATACAATGTATTTTAATCGTAAATATAAAAGAGTAGGATCTTTATATCAAAGCGTTTACAAAGCTGTTCTTATTGCTAGCGAAGAACAATTCCTCCACCTTTCACGCTATATTCATAAACAGGCTTTAGCTCTAAAAAATCAGCCGTGTTCCTACTTTGAGTATATTGGAGAAAGAAAAACATTATGGATTCATCCAGAAGAAGTTTTATCATTTTTTGCTAAAAACAATCCTTCTCTTTCTTATGAAAGCTTTGTTGCCGAAAATGACAGCATGGAAGTTCTTAAAAATTTAACCTTAGATGAGAATTAGCCTCGCAAGGCGAGGCCTTGCGAGGCTAGGTGTGGTCGGCTTGACGCAAAGTCCAATATTGCCTACTATTAAATAGTATGGAAGAAAAGAAAAGGCATCCCATACTTAAAATTCTGCTTCTGGATATTGGGGTGGCGGGAAGTGCTATTTTCGGGGCCCTCGGGATAATCGCAATCGCCTTCATCGCGCTTAATTACTTTAATATCCTTTCCCTCTCTGACCTCTATCCCAAACTCCTCCCCTTCCTCCCCCGCCAAACAACAAATCAAACCCCACCAAAACCTATCCTTCCACAACAAAATATATCAGATTTAGCGAGTCTGAATAAAAGCGCTCAAGAATTTGCGGACAATATTCTTCTCTCCCCATATAAAATAAAAGTTTCTTTAAAAAAAGGAATGCCAGTAGGCGGAAATATATATTTTCCGGATACAACAGCGTCCTACTCAGACGACTTTAATAATATTTCTTTCCGGATAAGGGTATCTTACGACAAGAATAAAAAACCTCTTGATATGACCTTATCTATGTTTCCCTTAAGTACGCAAGAACCAATTTCTTCAGCTTCGGCAACAGTATTTGCGTCCAGATATATCAAGTTACCCTCCCAAGATATGCAATGGTCATGCCTAAAAGACACGCGTTTTGAAACAATACAATGTGATACTATGACTACGCAAACTGACAATAGAAAGGTAGGAATTTCCATTACTGCCAATACGCAGAATGAATCCAGTACTGCTTCGGGAGCTATTAACACTTGCCAAATTTTCCCAAACTCAAATATGTATTCATGGAGCACATGTCTGCATAAATAATTGAGAGCTTGACAAGAAGGATTAGATTATGACAAAATACAATGGAGGGGAGGGATCTATGAATCAAGAACAGGGACCTTCAAAAGGAATTTTTCCATCCTCCCTTGAGCATAAGGGTTATCATGCTGTTACAACAACCCCACCAATCCCAGAAACTGGACGTTTTACCGATGAAAGAAGAATCGCATTTGAACCTCCGGAAAGAACAGCGCCTCTAGAAAGACCGAAAATATGGGATAAAGAGCCTCCAGCTAAAAAGCCTCTTATCGAAAGACTGGTCAATAATCTTGCTTTAAGGATTGTTTTAGCAGGAGGAGTTGGCGTTATTGGCGCAAGATACGCAGTAAATGAGGCTTACCAAGTCCCCGCTGTACATCAACAAGTAGATAATGCTCTGGAAAGATTTGGACTTAAGATTGTTGTTCCTCCAATATTTGACAATAAAGCAGAGGAGAATATACTTGGGAAAAATAATTCTTTCTATGTTACTCCTGAAGAATACAAAGAAAAGGGTCCGCCGACGGTTGAGGAAGTAACATCTGAAAGAAGGAATATCACCATACCATTTCCTATACGGTTTAATGATGGAAAAGAACACGTTGTTTCTATAACAAAAAAGAATGGAGGCTTTGAAGTAAGCGGAGATCTCAAAGGTGGAGAATTGTTAGTTCCTGCTAAAGAGGAGAACGTAACAATTAGTGGTGGGGGTGGGAATGGAGGTTTTGCAGGTATTTATAAACCTGAATTTAGTTTTTCGAACTTTTCATCTTGGGGAATTGGATTAGAAGATGGAAGAGGAGGAAGAGTCGTTTTCATTGTTACTACCGGCGCATTGCAAACAGCAAAAGATTTAGTTCTACAACAAGATGGTCCTGCGCCAGGAGGCAGAGGCCATATAAAGGGTTTTGCTCCTATTGGTACGCTTTTGGACAACCAGCCTGTTTTTATAGCAGCTAATATAATTTCACCAGACGGAAAGATGGGTTTAACGCGCGGGGAAACATATATTCCCACCACTTCAACAGGACAAGCATATGTGCTAAAATAAGCATATGCGAAAACTTCTGCCCTTTTCTCTTCTCCTTTCTGCTTTATTTTTTTTATTAATTTTTCTTCTCCCTCAAAATACCTTTGCTCAATATATAAACTGCGCGAATAATGAATATGCTCAAGGCTCTTGCAACGGACTTGGGATTTATAACGGCGCGCTGTGCGTTGGCTACAATGAGCAAACTGGAGAAACGTATACTTATAATGCCCCAAAAGGAGAAACTTGCTGCACAACTGGGTATTTACAATCTCGTGGCGCATACAGCTGTTCGGATCGCTGTACTAACAACGCTGGGTTTTTTTGTCCTCTGGATCCAAGTTATGGTTCTTGCCCAGCTCAAGCTATAGGCGGCAGCAGCTGTCAATACTCGTCATCAACTACCTTTTCCCAATTCTGCTGCAATTACACCGGTCCCACCCCCACCCCTCCTCCTCCCACCCCCACCCCTACAATAATTCCTTGTAGTAGTTTTACGAGTTGTAATAATTGTATTTTTGCTGTAAATAATGGAGGACCAAATGACTGCGGGTGGACAGGAAGTTCATGTCAGACAGGAACAGCATCCTGCCCAGTAGGATATCCCGAGTGGTATTGGATAGCTTGTTCGGTAAACCAATGTTATGTTCCTCCAACTCCCACTCCACCACCACCCACCCCCACCCCAGGCCCGCTCTATATGATTTACGGAAATGTTTTTTACGATACGAATAGCAGTGGTTTTCCTGATCCGGGAGAGCTTATGTATGAT
>JAUSDP010000106.1 GCA_030650605.1 bacterium | reverse complement strand
TACTCGCGAAGAACTCAAGAGGAAGCTTGGTAAGCACTTCAGCATCGTGGAGCAAAGATTTTATCAGAGGCAAGATGGTCAATGGAGCGAAGTTCTTAATCCCTCACTCGATCCTGTCTCAGCTAGAGATGGGGTGGCTGTGTTACTCCTAGCTCTTAAATCATGAAGAAGAAATTAGCGACTCTTTCTGTATTGGGGACTGCATTGGCCAAGGTACTTTTGACCGGTAGAGCCAATAAGACTCCACCAATGCCGCCCAAGAGTGTCATCGTTCCCTTCCTGACGAAAAACGTGGGTGATATGATATTTGCCACCTCGGTTTTCCGCGCCCTTAAGGAAAAGTATCCTAGCTGCCATCTGAGTGTCGTGGGTAGCAAGAAGAATGCCCTCACTTTAGCCGGCAATAAGGATGTCGACACTTATATCGTAGATCCCGGGGAGGCTTGGCAGCTAGTGAGTCTGCTTAAGTCCACAAAGGCTGATTACGGCTTTAGTCTAGCGACTGGTTCCCTGGATATTGCCGCCATGATTCTCGCTGGGGTCAAGACGATTGCCTGCTTCGATGTCCAGAATGCGCCTGGAGCCCACACTCTTTTTTATAAGTTATTTAAAAGATTCTGTATCCAAATACCTTATTACGTAGGGCGTTATTGTTCACAGGAATATCTGAAACTGCTGGAGCCGTTGGGCATCTTCTCTAAGAATACTGGCAAATATTTGTTCTATACTGAAGAGACAGTTAAGAAAGTGCGGGTTAAATTTCTAGAACAAGGGGTTGATCTTCACAAAGAGAAAATTGCAGCCATTTCTCCTGGTGCTGGCACTAAGTCCAAGCTTTGGCCGGTGGAACGCTTCGCCTTGGCGGCCGATTTCTTGGCTGCTAAGGGGTTTAGGATAGCAGTAATCGGTGGGCCAGGAGACAAAGAAGAGGTGATAAGCTTCAAATCCAAAACCAAGAGCCATGTTCTGGACGCCTCAGATCTTGGCTTAGAGGAAATGTTTTATTTTATCTCTCAATGCAAACTGCTTATGGCAAATGATAGTGGACCGATTTATATGGCAGAATCCTTTAAAGTTCCAACCTTGGTGGTGGTAGGTCCGACGGATGAATTTGAACATCCTCCTCATGGTCCTTTAAATGCTGTAGTGACGCCAGACAGAAATATAGAGGCACCAGAAATGCGTGGTCATATTATGGGTTATAGCGAGGAACATGCTCGCGAACAGATCGAACAGGTGACTGTGGAAGAAGTTTTAAAAGTACTCAAAATCCTGATTCAGAAAATATAAATAAAGGGCTGGGACGACAGTATGTCGTCCCAGCCCTCGTTGTACCCAGTGCTAGTCTCGCTTGAAGAGGTGGAGATTGTGGTTTCTCCACCAGAAGAACATCTCCTGAAGCTTGGTGTGGTTCGGGACGGCTGTTGGTACCACTTTGTCCACGAACTGGAAGTTTTGCTCAGTTCCAGTTCTGAACGAGATTGGTCCATCCAGCCGGCAAACGCAGTTAACGGAGAGAGGGAAGCCGATCGGATGTTCGCCCGGTGCCCACTTGATGACGCCTGCAACTTCGCCCTGGTATTCAAATTCGGCAATCACCCCGTCCTTGGCGAGGTGTTTCCTGCACCAATCTTCGATACTACCCTCGGTTTTCATGTACCCGCCGGGGATGTACCAATCGTCAATTTTGCCCCACTCCCCAGGCCACTCCTTGAAGTGGCGACGTTGGAGGAGAAGTTCGCCTCGAGTATTAACGAGGCAGACTTCGGTTGCCGGCCATGGGACGATCTTCTGGAAGAGGTCGAACGACTCCTGGTCGGGGATGAATCCCTTGTTGATGATTATCTCTGCCAGAACCTCTTTGAACACAGCAAGTCTTGTCGGATCCATTAGAACCTCCTTATTTTACTAGGTGAATTTAGGGAACGTTTCTGGCACCATTATAACATATCTAAAACAAAAAGCAAGCATTGTATTTTCATGTTGAAAAGCCGAGCTATTTTGGTATATAGTAGTAATCTATCTTAAAGAAAATTTGAATGGATAAAACCGAGCAGATAAATAAATTGGCGCTGTTGAGTGGTGTGATTATTATGGTTACGCTGACCGCTTTCGGACTCAAGTTATTTCAGAGTCCCATTCCGCAAAATCTAACAACGTGGGTGATGTGGGCAATACTAAACGCTCTTTTACTTCGAGCATCCATTTCGGCGGGCAACAAACAGTCATGGATGCTCTCTGCCGGGGCGACTCTCGGCGTGGTATTTATTACCCTAATCCTTCTTTCAAATGGCGAATGGCACTGGGGAATGGTTGAAACGATCAGTGTAATTGGGGCTACTGTTACAACAGTAATTTGGAAGTCTCTTGGCCCCAAAAGGGGTGTGATTGCGATTGTTGTTGCCATGAATGTCGCAGGGTTGCCGAATATGTACGATACCTATCTTGCTCCAAATCCAGAAGGTTGGTGGTTGTGGGCGGGACTTGCACTCGCCTGTCTTCTTGCTGGGATTGGTGCAGAAAAGTGGACCGTGCAAGACAGGCTGTTTCCGGTCGTCAATTTTTTCTTTAATCTGACGATGTTGATCCTTGTTTTTCTCTAGGGTTGGCGCAGGACGCAGTCGTGACACCAAACAGGGATGAGGATGTACCCGAAATGCGTGGTCATATTGTGGGTTATAGCGAAGAGCGTGCCCGCGAACAGATCGAACGAGTTACGGTGGAAGAAGTTTTAGTCGTACTTAAAGAATTGCTTGAGAAGATGAGATCCGGGGTATCTATCTGAATGACTCTGGGTGTGCATCTCTCCACTTAAAAAACATTTCCTGTAACTCAGTATGATGCGGTACAGGACTGTCTACAGCTTTATTGAAGAATCTAAAACGATTTTCTTCCCCTGGTCGAAATTCCAAAGTATCCTTTTCTAACATACAAACACAGGCGATTGATATTAAATTCGAAAAGGGATGTTCGCCGGGCATCCATTTAATGACTCCGCAGGTCTCAAGAAAATGAACTGGTGATAACATCCCGTCTTTTCTCAGATGGGTGTGGCACCAATCTTCCAGACTGCCACCGGGTTTCATATAACCACCCGGAATGTACCAGCCATTTATATGTGCCCATTCACCTGGCCATTCTTTGAAGTGGCGATGGTGCAGCAGGAGCTCGCCGTCGGAGTTAAAAACTCCGACCTCGGCTGCTGGCCACGGCACGATCTGATGTATAAGCTCGAAAGCCTCCTGATCAGGGATAGATTTTTCAGGGTCACTGGCAATTTCTTTTATAGCGTTCTTAAATTCTGCAAGCCGATGTTTATCCATTCTCTTTTATTATACATTACAGATGGTATATTAGAGTACATTCACTCTATAAACATGAAAACAGCACTCATCACAGGTATTACTGGACAAGACGGGGCATATTTAGCAAAATTTTTAATAAGTAAGGGATACAGGGTCTACGGCGGATATCGCCGAACTAGCACCAGAAATTTCTGGCGACTTCATTATCTAAAAACAAAGAAAGGTATTAAACTTATTCCTCTCGATCTCTTGGATCAGACTTCCATCCTCTCCGCTATCAAGGAAAGCAACCCTGATGAAATATATAATCTTGCTGCACAAAGTTTCGTGGGGACTTCCTTTGACGAAGCGATAGCTACCGGCGAGATTTGCGGATTGGGGGTAACCAGAATATTGGATTCTATAAGGATATTGAATCCCCGCATAAAATTCTATCAGGCGTCGACTTCGGAGATGTTCGGCAATACTCCACAAC
>JAUSDP010000104.1 GCA_030650605.1 bacterium | reverse complement strand
CATTTTTCCTATCTTGGATCATAACCAGCATCGGCCAAAGCCTTTGCAATCGTGTCGCAACCCTCGCGCATTAAATAAGCCTCCTCTTCGTTCACAGAGTTTTGACGCCATTCTACGAAGCCGACACGCTTTAAAAATTGTGCCAGTGCTTGAGCTGCTTCATCCGACAATTGAGCTGTAATCGTTACCATTAAATTCCCCCCTTTATTAAATAGTTGACCAGGATTCGTCAAAGATGGTGCGCGGCATTATGGTTTTCTGATGCTGCTCGCCACACCACAGGCAAGTGCGAACGTCTCCGGTCACGCTATAGCGCTCGCCACCGTGAAAATGTTCATTGTGCTCTGGATCTATCGCGCACCGGCCAACTTTCAAATAACTATCCCAAAATCCATCGACAACCTCTAAAGAGTGCATTGCGCCCACATAACAATAACGAGTCGCTTTCGATCCATTGCACAATACAGCCATGAGCATTGATCCAGAAAAATCAGTATCACCTTCATACTGACCGTAAGGGCAACCAATCATTAATGTGCCAGCGCCGAACTCTTTAGCAAGCCGCGAATTTGGAAGCACTCGATAAACTGTTTCGGCCACGCCACCGTCTTTATATGCATGCCCACGTGCTTTCATCCAGCGGTACAAATTTGGCGAAAATGCTGCTGAGTTTGCCGGTGCAATGTCTTTTGGTACCATTGTCGGATGCCCAACGGGATTAATTAGCGTAGTCATTATTATTTCTATTTAGGATTTAGCGGTGTTAATTGAGAAACAAACCGAATTTTGTCTAATTCGAGTGTGCCCTGAGCCGCCAATAGTATGTGTAGCATTGGCAGATAATTCTCTTTAACTGGACGCTGCTCACCAATTGCGCCGCTCAACTCTGCAATCATGTCAAGTAACAATTGAATATCAGAATCGCTCTTTGCTTTCTTAGAGATTTCGTCTAAAAATTCTTTATCAAATTCGTGAAGATGTTCCACAATTTTCCTATTTCGGCTTAAATGAAAGGTCACTAATGCGAAATTTTTCACGTCGGTCACCCATCAGTTCACGCAAATCTTTAATGCTCAAGTCAGTTACTTCATGCATGCGGATCAATAGTGACGCACCAATCGGCAATTTACGATGGCGTATTTTACTAATGACAGGTGGAGCCACCTCCAATACTCGTGAGAGTGCTGCATCGTTTTTTAAGTGAAGTTGTTTGATTACTGCATCCAGCAATGGATCTGGATTGTATTTAATATCTTCTGCTGCTAAATCTAATAAATTGGCCATGTTATTTTATACGGTGTCTGGTTGTTGAGATGCTTCAGTATATATACTCAATGAGTATATGCAAGTTATTTCTTTTCATTCGTCAAAATCTCTCTCACAAACTTCCAAACCATTTCGTCCATTTCCCGGAATTCACTCGATTCTGAAGGAACAAGCCAATTATCCAGGCGGCGTTTTTTTGTGCCTAACCGTTCAGCGAATTTCTCCCGCGTCATATCCAAGCGACGCATTGCATCTCTCAAAAATTCTTGCTGATTTACGGTGTCCTTATCTTCTTTCATGCGTACCTCAAGTTATACTCAATGAGTAGAATATCATTCTACTCAAAATATGTTGAATATTATTTTCAATTTACATCAACACCATCCACAAAACTACTTAGCGCGGCCCTGAGTGCTTTTATATTCGGTTCGATATATATACTACTTTGCTCAATTGAATCGTGCCCGAGCCACCTAGCGACAAGTTCAATATCGCCGGTTGTTTCCATGATCTTTGAACCAAAAGTTCTTCTGCCGCTGTGACTACTCGCCCCCTTTAGCCCTGACTGAGCGTATAGCTTGGAGAAAGTCCGTTCCAACGTATCGCATGCCCAGTAACTAACTACTTCACCGCTTTTAGATTTACGAGCTTTCAAGCTTAATTGGAACGGTGTATTGCGATCAGAATAGATAAGCGGAAGATGAGGTGACAAACCTCGATAAGTTTTGGTGTTCAATTCCATCCCTATGTCGTTAGCTATCCGGTACTGCAGGTAAGCTTCTAATTTTGCAAGTAATAACGTATTTGTGAATGGTACGGTTCTTGACTTTGAGCGCTTCGTTATAGCCGCTCTAAGAGTTAATTCTTCACGAATTTGATTAGTAGAAAACATCACGTCGCCAATAGTGATCTGACTAAGTTCAGTGACACGGAGTCCGCATCCATGAGACATACAGATTAGTAGTTGATTGCGCTCGGGCTGGCGAGTAATCGATGCAACTTTAAGTGAATGCAAAAAGTCGTGGCGGGTGAATACGCGAGCGCGTTTTGCGTCTGGATTTGGTGCAGGATAATAGAGCATAGGTTCCTCTCAATTCAGGAAACATCCCACAGTGGAATATTCCGGATAGAGAGAAGCTTGGCCTCTCCTGTCAGTCTATCAAATGCTGAGGTTTGACGCCACTCAACGGAAAATGC
>JAUSDP010000107.1 GCA_030650605.1 bacterium | reverse complement strand
TCAACGACTCTTCCGAGAACGGCTTGTGAGTGACTTCTTCAATCATCGGATATTTGTCTTTTCACCCAAAGGAGATGTGGTAGACCTACCGATTGACTCAACGCCTATCGATTTCGCTTATTCGATCCATTCCGACATTGGGGACCATATGACCGGAGCTAAAGTGAATGGTAAATTAGCCTCGCTCGATACCAAGCTTCACAATGGAGATATTGTTTCTATTATGACAAGTGAAACTGCCAAGCCCAATCACAAATGGCTCGATATGAGTAAAACCTCGATGGCTCGTCGTCATATCCGCCACGAACTTAGCAAAGCTAGAGAATCTAACAATACCTAGATACTGAAATTGGTGATGGAATAGAGGGATTCATCATCGTCTTCCTTTTTTGGTTCGCCTGCCTGCGCAGGCAGGTCCTCAGCTAAAACTCGATCTTCTTCGGTCAGAGCAGGTATATCTGGTATTGAAATCCCTGCATTTTGTATTTTTCCAACTTCCCCATCCGAAATAATTCTTTCAAGTAACGCACGTAGGTCATCCTTATTGAAAAAATCTATGGTCACACGTCCGCCTTCTTCCTTTTTCTCTATCCGCACACGAGTGCCAAGCTTTTCTTTGAATTGGTCTTCGATGTCTATGAGCTCTTGGTCGATAAGTTTACGAGCGCGTTCAACTGCGATATGACGCGCGATCCCTTCTGCTTCTCTGACATTAAGTTTCTTAAAAATAATTTCTTTGAAAAGTGTTTCTTGCTCCTGTGGTCTATCTATGAGCATCATGAGCGGTCTGGTGTGACCTTCTGTAATTTTGTTTTCCGAAAGAGCGTTGATGATGTATTCCGGAAGGGTAAGAATGCGAAGAGAGTTTGAGACGTATTCACGGCTCTTGCCCACCTTCTTGCCAATTTCGTGGTGTTTAAAATTAAACTCTCTAACTAATCGATCAAAGGCACGCGCCCGATCCACAGGACTAAGGTCCTCGCGTTGGATGTTCTCTATAATAGCCAATTCAAGCTTCATCAAGTCTGTCTCTTCGCCGTCGCGAATAAGAACTGGCACTTGTGCCAGACCAGCCCGGCGAGCGGCGCGAAGGCGCCGCTCGCCGGCGACTAATTCATACTCAACACCGATTCCTCCGTCATCTTTCTCTACTTCATTACGCGTAACCACAAGAGCTTGGAGTACACCATACTGACGAATAGAATCCGCTAGACTCCTAAGCTGAACTTCATCAAACTCACGACGTGGTTGGAAAGGGTTCGGCTTAATCTTATCCACCTCTATCCAAAAAATAGAGTCATTATAAAATCGGGACATGGCTAGATTTTAACATGATTTTATTGTAAATTGTAATTCTTGATTGTTGATTAATTTAAGCCGGGATGGCGGAATTGGTAGACGCACACGACTCAAAATCGTGCGGAGTAATCCATGAGAGTTCAATTCTCTCTCCCGGCACCAATGAGAAAAAAGGTTTTAGTCATCGTCGGTCCTACCGCTTCCGGTAAGAGTAGTCTAGCTGTAAAGCTTGCGAAAAAATTCAATGGAGAAATAATTTCTGCCGATTCACGGCAAGTCTATAGGGGTCTTGATATTGGTACTGGCAAAATTACTAAACAAGAGATGCGGGATGTGCCTCACTACTTGCTCGATGTCGCTAACCCCAAGAAACAATTCTCCGTCGCAGATTATAAACAGCTAGCCGAACACAACTTACGATATATCGTAAGTTGTGGAAAGTTACCTATTATTGCAGGAGGAACGGGTTTTTACATAGACACTCTTACCGGAATGATTAATTTTCCGAATGTGCCACCGAATAAAAAACTTCGAGAAAAACTTTCTAAAAAATCTACTGAGACGCTTTGCAAAATGCTAGAAACCAAAGATCCGAGAAGAGCTAGAACGATCGATCCATATAATAAAATACACCTAATCCGAGCTCTTGAAATTATTGAGACACTTGGAAAAGTTCCTATTCTTAAATCCACTCCTTCCAACAACTTCATTTATATCGGCCTCAAACCAAATGACCTTGATAAAAGAATCTATAAGAGACTACTTAAGAGACTTAAACCAATGATTCGTGAAGGTAAAAGATTACATAAACAAGGACTCACCTATAAACGTATGCACGAACTCGGATTGGAATACCGATATATCGCTTTGTATCTGCAAGGCAAGACCTTGCAGAACGAAATGGTTGAGAAGCTTTATATAGAAAGTAGACATTACGCCAAGCGCCAAATGACTTGGTTCAAACGCAATAAAGAAATTAGGTGGTTTAAACCGGAGGAATACAACAGTATAGAAAGATACACAGAACGTATGTTAGGATAACTCCGTTGGGCGATTAGTTAAGTGGTATAACTTCGGTCTCCAAAACCGATGTCCGAGGTTCGATTCCTCGATCGCCCGCCAACTATACCTTCTTTTCTTTATAAACCGTATGCTTGCGAGCAATAGGGTTATATTTTTTAAATTCAAGTTTACGCTCGATAGACTTTCGATTTTTGCGAGAGTAATAAGTGTGGCCCTTACCGACCCCTTTATCGTCTCCTACAGAAACCAATTTTATAAGATGCAATTGCGACATAAAAGCGACTATTTGATGGCGTAAATTTCAGCCCCCTCTTTAACCTGACGGGAGACTTTTACAGCCACCTCTTGGCCTTTTTTACCTGCTTTGACGGATTCGTGGTCAAGTTGCATGGAAGTAACTGTGTCAGTAAATTCTTCATCTCCACGCTTAACTTTAATCTGACTACCAACCTTAAGAGCCTTATTTAACTTAACCACTACTACACCAAGCTTGTCGTAGAAGTGCACCACCTTACCTATTGGTTTTTCCTTTAACATAGTATAAATGCTACACAATTGGATTAATTTTGCAAGCCCACACAAAAAAGCCGCCCGACTAAATCAAAAGCTATTAAGCAATTGATCCAGTCGGACGGTCTGAAGCCAAATCCTCTTACCATCGATATCCCGTCATTGAAATTCGAGCTCCGTGAAATTCACGGCGGATTGAAGCGCGAGCTTCTGGTTCGGTGATGCCAAGCTCGACGACCATATCGAGAATTAGCCTCATTCTGATAGCGTCACTATAATGGTAGTTAGACTCCATCCTTCGCACTACCACATATAGATTGCCCACTAATGTAGCCCATGTGTCATTAATGATTTTTTCTCGTCTTTTTATACCAACATCGTCTGCTTCGGCTACTTCTCCCAACAATTCGACAGCCCAGAACAGGTTGCCGATAAAATAGTTACAAAGTACCCACCCTTCTTCTGGAGTGGTACAAGTTCGTACTGTGGACATGATTGCCCCCTTCCGCTGAAATTATCTTTTTAGTTCCTTGGTGGTCTATCCTGCGGAAACTCTTCATTATCAAGCTTGATGGCTAGAGCCAACAACAGAAGTGCGGTTCGCACACGTTCACTGTGCCCGCCACCAGTGGGCATTCTGAAGCGGTGAGTATCTCGATCATCTGGGTCTTTTTCTGACAATACTTCAATAAATCCATCTCCAACCGGAGCGAAGGTAACAGAGATGCAACCCCTGTAAGTATCATCGTCAAATCTCAGATAATTAGTCATTGGCGACAAACTCTTGAGCCAAAATGGGGTCTCAAGCAAAATTTGTGCGACTTCATCAGGATGCTTCTGGCATAGCTCCGAAAGCTCTTTTTCCATTTTCTTATCCATGACATTCCTCCCTATTGCCGAACGTTCAATCTGCTGAGACTCTACTCTTCTAGTTTAAAAAGTCTAGTGTGCCGAGCCCTTCGACTTCGCTCAGGATAAACAGGAGTTTCTCTCTCGACTAAAACTTTTTCGTCAAAAAGTTTTGTCTGGGCACCAGCTCACAAAATTTTCTGGTGAAAATTTATAGCTCCGCTGTTCGAATCCTGCACGCAAGGTGCTCAAGCACCTTGCTCCGGTGTAGCAAAGAAATTAAAAATAACCAGCAAAAGCTGGCCGTTTTTAATTTTGTGC
>JAUSDP010000105.1 GCA_030650605.1 bacterium | reverse complement strand
GGCTTAATGGTACTTTTGTGAGGCTAGACTTTCCCTCCAAGTAAGGTCCTAACCATTTTCATTTTCTGCTCGTGAGCCAGTCCGGCATGAATACCAATCGAGTTTTTGATTTTGGTAAACGAACCATCAAGGGAGTTGGTGGTGTTTGGGATGTGCAGCTCAGGATACCGTTCAAAGGTGAACAGGATGGGCAAATGCCTTTTAATGCTGTCGCGAGCGCTTCGGAGTTTTCTGTGAGTGTAGGCGTATTTTCCCGTCTTCTCGTTTAAACTTTTTTCTTTCAAAAATGAATCCCATTTTACACACCAGTCAGTGAATCGCAGAGTGAACTTCGCCTCGGTACTTTTCGTAAGTGTCTGTATGATCGCCAACAACTCCACACCGGCAGGGAGTAGTGGGTTCAGAGTAATGCACCTCACGACTATCTGCTTCTGGTGAAAGTGACACATCTGCGATGGTATTCCTTTGAAAAGCCATGATACAGCCACCTTTCCGTCTCCCACGATGGCAGTAATGGTAAAACCTTGTTCTGTAAGCGTCTTAAACGCAATTTGATAGCAGAAAGTACTTTCGCATGGTACGGTCGACATGTACACATTTTCTTTAGCGTGAGGGTCACGCACCACAAAAATCCATTCATTTCCCACCTTGCTAGCGTCCATAATCGCGACCATGGCGCGAGGGAGCGGCTCCTTTTGCGGAGGCTCGTAAAGTTTGAGCTGATTGCGAACCCATTTCTCCGACTTGCGGTATTTCTCCTTGAGAGTATCGACGGTGGAATACCGAAAACAAAAATCAAACCAGAGTTTCTCTCTAATTCGAGATGGGTCTTTCTTTTTGGTTGTCTGAAACTGAGTGGAACATTCCGCGCATTTGTATCTTTGAATTCCTCTAAACCGTCCGTTCTTTTTTACCAGACGAGAAGCGCATTTTGGGCACAAAATCGTTTTTTTTATTCATTTTCATTTCAATTATTAAAATATGGCTTTACTAAAAGCTGATTGTATCATTAGAGCCTCACAAAAGTACCATTAAGCC
>JAUSDP010000103.1 GCA_030650605.1 bacterium | reverse complement strand
TCGACTGGCATTGCCGCCATTTGAACGAGTAATTCCATGACAAAATCTGTTTCAGTGTTTAAGACAGCAAAGGGGTTGAAGCATGCGTGCCCGCCACTTGATAAATCGATGTCAAAGCTCGGTTTGTTCTTCATAGCATTTTTCCTTTGGACCAATGATATTAACGATTCTTCAACCTAGAATTATTTACACTCGCGCTTAAAATATCGAGTTCATTTTTGTTCTCAATTTGATGATTTCTTTTGTTGAGCGCGTATGCCTGGGTTGTTGTTTGAGACAGCTTTGACGCATCGACTATTTTCTTAATGACGGTCTGAGCCAAATTTGAATACCTTGAACTGTTCGAAAGCTCTTCGAGAATAGAAACAGCCTGATCCAATCGATGGTACATCACGTAAGTTCCTGCCTCAACAATTGCACATTCCTCTTTGGTTAAAGTGAATTTGTCGCCATCAGGAAGTGCGTCGTGCATTAGACCTACAATTTCTCGCAGTTCTGGGGCAGTATGATCATAATTTCCGCAATCAAATGTTAGAACGGATCTTAGATTTGAGATCTCCTTTGAAGGCTTGCGAAACATGCCATTGATCAAGCCTATGAATTTCTTTAACATTTTTTCCTTTGGCGTTTTAGGTTGTTTTATAAATTCCACTCGAACCCAGCTGTGATTCGTGGTTAAGACTGTTGGAGTACTTTTATATAAACAGCATCACCACCAAAAATTGGCGCCTTGTTAGCCCTCAAAATAACATCAACATTATCCACAGATGTTCTTAATTCACCATCGCCATAAAAGTTATCCTGAAAATTAAATGCCTCGTAAATTGAAGTCATGGAAACACTGCTATCAGATAGTTGAAGGGCTCCTCGTATCGAATGTTTGATGATGCAAGGGCTCGACTTTTTACTTTCAACATGAACCATCGTGCTTTTTAAGTTAATCGCCTGGGCAATGAGATTTGATAAATCAGCATTTAATGTCTTAATATTATTCATGTTATTCCTCTATATTTTAGCTTTTGTTATCGCTTCGTCTACTAGGAACTTTGTCCGTTGATCAGCGCCAGGTGTAACACCAATACCCATTGTAGTTAAGAGAATTCTTCCTTTTTCAATTACTCTCTCGTTAGTGAAGCTAATACTAAAATCAGGTGTGACAGATCTTGTTTCTAACGCTGCTTTTAGACTGGTCGAGATATCTGAAGGCCGAATACCATTTTTTTCCGCCTCCGTCGCTTCACTCATATCAATATAAATTTTGATCACAGTATTTTTCCGATCATTTGGAGGCAACAACTAACGGTTGAAACTTGGACGTTATACGTTTTATTTTTTCGCTAGCCTCGCTACTTAATTTTGGCTCTTTCAAATAATTTTCGATTTCCGTTTTCACCAATTGACTAAACTCTTTGCCTTTTTCTCGCTCTGCCATTTGTAGGGTTGAATTTATGCAGGTGACTTCAGCATCTGAACAGTCTTTAAAATGCCGATATACGTAATCACCAGATTCATTTTTTTCTTGAATTGTTTTCCAATTTTCTTGGATACTTGCCAATTTAATTGAGTCAATTTCACTTTGAGCGCTTCTCTGCATTTGAAGACTAACTACTAGGTGACCGGCTAACGCGATCGTCATAAAAAGGGGTGGCAATGCAGATGCCCTTTTCTTTTTTAATATATCGATCAACATGACCATCATGAAATGTCCTAAAACGGCACCCGCAACCGCGCTCCACCAAGGAGATAATAATATTCCAGCCATCACTACTGATCCAATTTGACTTTTTGCAATGTCCCGACCCGATAACGCCAACCATGTCATGAGATAAACGACCCCACCTCCAATTGTTGAAAGAATAAACGCTGATTCAATATATGGAAGTCCAAAAATACTAATATTCATATTCATAATTTTTCCGATCAAAGTTTTAAGGCTGACGTTTAGCAAATAACCAGGCCGCAGCCAACCAGCCCAAAGCACCTGCGCCAGCAACTGTTGCGCTGACAATATCAGCAGAGCTAAAAGACTTCGCGCACCAACCAAATAGCAATGAAAACGGACCCAACAGCAGTAACAGAGTAATAAACTTCATTCCTTTTTCCTTTACTCGACTCACGAATCTAGCCATTCAATTACTGCCCAGTCGTAGCCGACCTCTGAATTGTCATCGGACGTTCGCCAATCACAATCACTCTCATTAACCTTCATAAGCTCATGCTCTTGAATGTTGTCTTTTCTTCCCAAGTGTTGAATCCGGCACCGCACAATTCTCCCGACTTCTGGCAGTCGATCTAATGCTTTGATCCACACGATTTTTCCTATTTACGACGAAGAATAAATTTTTCTTCCAGTGTGACACCAGCAACGATCGCCGCGATGCCGCCCGCCCAATTAATCCAAGAAGAAGGATCATTTGCAATGATGACGCCACCAGCCAGCATCGTGGCCAGGCCAACGACCAACGCGAGGACAGTTTTTCGCTGCTCCGCCTTGCGCTCTTCATCCGTCAAGATTTGCATAATGTTTCCATTGAAAATTCAGAACTTAGTGCGAAGCTCAAATTTGAAAGATACTTATCAGTAGCCTTGTCCATTGGAACCGAAAGATTGACATATAAAATATCAAACATATCGTCCCTTTTAGTTTTTAGGTTTATTGGCAATACCTCGCCATGCTTCTTCTATGGACTTCGCGATCTCGATAAGGAGATCCACACGGGCGATCTCTGCCTGCTCTGTCGATGTTGATAGCGTTGGGATATTTCTCACCCTCCATTCTGCGGTCGGTTCCTTGATGAATACAAGAATTGCGACTGCAAGTACAATCAAAAGCAGCCTTCCACTGCGCCTGCCAAGGGAAACGTCCGACGGATCATTAGAGTTCAGTAGTTGCTGCCGCGCCGAGAAAAACGACAACAACGATATCAAGATCGCGACCATCGCTAATAATACTGCTGTGTAGTTATGCATAGTTTTTCCTTTGCTAAGCGCTAATTTTTGAGGCTAGCGATATTGCCTCTTTTCGCAGGGACTGTTGCCGAATCCGTCGTGTATCCTCAGCGTCAATTACTTTTTGATTGCTTGTTACGCGACTGCGTTTTGGAAGTGCTGCAATACGTTCTTGTCTTTCGATGGCAATCTTAGCGGACTGGACGAATGCTTCTATTACATGTGGATTAGCACCACTCATTGCAAATGAGAATGCCAAATCTCCAGCGCATTCCTCCGGATTTTTCAGCAACTGATTATCTTTCAACCAAGTGATTACTTCATGTGCCTTGGTAAAATCAATTAGCCCCTGTGCAATTTCGTTCATAGATTATTCCTTGAATTTCATAGATGTGATGGTGCGCTTGTGATTTCGCTTTTTCTCTGGCCTTTTCAACAGACCCTTTTTACGCAAGTCACTTGCCCGCTTCATAACCGTGTTCACCGTGCGTTCCATTTCAAGACTAATTTGTTCTGGTCCAAACAGTTCGTAATTTTCTACCAAAAATTTTTGTTCAGAAGTTGTCCACGGCTGCTTTTGTTTCGCGTGAAATTCAGGGTGATATTTCATCCGCCCTTGTTTGTCATACGTCACTGGCTCCATCGTTTTCCTTCGGTGATTAAATCTTGTTTAGATGATTCATTTTAGGTTAGATTATCTAACCTTGCAAGAACTTTCTAACGCCTTTTTGTTTTAATATTTCGCCCCATGAGTCAATCTGGTAAACAGCGCCATTTTTCGATATTACGGCACCGAACTGCTCACACAATTTCGCGATATCCGCGTCAATCGTTCCTTTATTGTGGCCGGTATAGTTGGCCAATGTTGTGAGCGTCGGTCGTTCTAAAACTTCAATCGCCGACAACAGCACAAAAAGCCGTCTTGCGTCGGCTTTTGGATACTGAATCACTCCATGTTCGTTCTTCTTTAACGTCACGGATTTTCCTAGGCTAAATGGTTATGGGAAGCGTCTGTCAGCCGCTCTCGTTGCAAGCGGAAGCCCAGCAGTGCTATAGCTTCTGAATTGCTTTTCCCGGAGATTGAATCGTTCAATTTCGTCTGTGTTCTGGATCAAGAGAACAATTAAGCGATGTGCCGATTTTCCATGGTCAGGCGCAGCTCTATCAACAAGTTTTTCAACGAGAACCGGGTTGCATCCAGGCTCATCCACTACCACAATGTCGATGCCGTCGAGTGCAAGCTTCGGGTAGTGATCGGCGCTCAGGTCACGTTCGACAGCGTTGAAATGCAGGACACCATCTCCTCCGAAACCAATGCCCTTACAATCCATGTACGCAGCATTTTCAAGTTCATTATTACGGGCATTTACCCAATCGACCACCGCCCAGGTCTTACCAGTACGGCAGCGGCCCACAATGCAAAGAACCGGCACTGAGCCAAGGCACTCATTCACCAGTTGTTCCACTGTCGCCACCGTAAGAAGTCCTTGGGAAGCGCGTTTTTCTTCGTTAGTTTGAGTCACTTTTGTTTCCCGATCAATCCAGCTTTTTCCTTTACACCATCAAATCTTTAACATGATGACAAACAGAGTCTTGACAAAGGCTGTCATAATTACCAGGATTGCCGAGACCCACGTAAGTTCCATTAATTGATTCAAATATCACCTTTGCCCCAAACGGACGCCTATATTCTCCCGACCACACATTTACATCTTCAACTGAAAACACCGAATCATCTGCGAACAAACACACATCCATATTTGGGTCAGCATTTTTAAGTGCTTCTAATATTTCATGTACTTTCATATTTTTCCCTTGGCTATTCGATTACGTTTTTTTAAGCGATTCAAAACGTCGCTTTTCTTTATTTAGGTTTTTGGCTTTGCGCGAATAACGTCGATGTATCCCATGCCTGGCGAACCAGTATGGGTAATAAGGTCTGCACGCACAAGTTCATCAACGGCTGCCATTCCGAATTCTCTGATCAGCCCTGAATCGATCCAGTTTCCTCGCTTGTCCAATGGACTTGCACAACCAGAGGCTTTTTTTAAAAGATTTTGTGCGGCTTCTGAGATATCTGGCAGTTGCGATTTGATCATTTCGCCCAGTTCTGCCTCTGCCACTTCGGTTTCGATCCCAGCTTGAATTTTTTTCATTTTCATTGATTTTTCACATCAAATAGCACTTTGGCTAGTTGCTGTGCCTCTGAGAGTTGTTTATGTGTTAATTTTGAGGCAACGACATCCCGCGACTTCCCTGCCTTACTGAAACCATTAGCCGCAGCCAATGAGAACCAAACATAAGCCTGCTTGTCATTTTGAGGAACGCCTCTGCCATTGGCGTACATGCCCCCTAAAGTGTATTGAGCAGGGGCAGCACCTTGATTGGCAGCTTTGGTGTACCACGCAACGGCCTGATTGTCATCCTGCTGAATGCCTCTGCCAAAGTCGTACATGACCCCCAAACTGTATTGAGCTCTGGCCTCACCTTGATCGGCAGCTTTGCTAAACCAAGTGAAGGCCTGCTTGTCATTTTGAGGAACACCTCTGCCATTGGCGTACATGAGCCCCAAACTGAATTGAGCACTGGCATCACCTTGGTTGGCAGCCTTGGTTAACCACGCAACAGCCTGCTTGTCATCCTGAGGAACGCCTTTGCCTTCTTCGTACATGCTCCCCAACATGGATTGAGCAATGGCATCACCTTGAATGGCAGCTTTGGTGAACCACATAACAGCCTGCTTGTCATCCTGAGGAATGCCTCTGCCATTGGCGTACATGACCCCCAACATACCTTGAGCAATGGCATCCCCTTGATTGGCAGCTTTGGTGCACCACGTGAAAGCCTGCTTGTCATTTTGAGGAACGCCTCTGCCATTGGCGTACATGAGCCCCAAACTGAATTGAGCACTGGCATCACCTTGATTGGCTCTAAAGGTTATATCCTCCAACTCACCCGCAAAAGAAATATTCCCGAGTAACAAAGGAATACCTAAAAATAAAGTGCTTAAAAGACGGTAAGGCATGGTGCAAACGCTTTTCATTTAGAGACCTTGTGATTAATTGAACTCAACTTCTCGATAACGCCACAGCGTTGCTTTACTTCAGTGAGCGCTTCCTTGCAAAACTCAGCTGCAACCAACTGGTCGCTATCGGAATCAGCTTTAAACTGTTTCAATTTATATACTGTTACTTTCATGGGGCTTTTTCCGAGATTAGTTAGTCGCTACTTTTGCCGCGTCGATCTTGGTGTAAAGAGCGTCAATTTCAGTTTGCATGAATCGATTTTCTTCGTCGTTGGCGTCCATTTCACTAGACAACAACTCGATGCGATCCTGCATGTTTTGTTCAGTCATAGCGATCTCTGTTGATTCAAGACTTACGAATGTTTGTCCCGATGGAATCGCGGCAGATGGACTTAGAGTGTCAACTAATACTTGTACTCCGTTGAAAAAAATTGGATTCCCGGTCACAGGACAATTCAATTTACTCAGCGCGTTACTAACGGCTTCTCGTAATTGCTCAATTGTGAGTCCCGTTTCACCAAGTGATGAATGGTCAATACTTATCGTTGCTTGCATCATTTTTCCTATCTTGGATCATAACCAGCATCGGCCAAAGCCTTTGCAATCGTGTCGCAACCCTCGCGCATTAAATAAGCCTCCTCTTCGTTCACAGAGTTTTGACGCCATTCTACGAAGCCGACACGCTTTAAAAATTGT
>JAUSDP010000099.1 GCA_030650605.1 bacterium | reverse complement strand
AAGAATGACCGGGCACGGATTCCGATCTCTAGCGATGGGCGTCATCAAAGAACAACTAAATTATCGCCATGAAGTCGTAGATCGTCAGTTATCGCATGCATCAGGTGACGCATATGGAGAAGCATACGACCGTGCAATGTTTCTAGATGAGCGGAAAGAAATGATGCAAAAATATGCCGACTACTTGGATGCTGTTTCAATGGACAATGTACTACCTGGAAAATTTGGAAAAACGACATAACTGGCAGAACCCCATCTCTTACAATTTTGTGTCTATTGCCAATAGTTGGTTATATCAGAAAGCCAAGTACTTCGACGGCAGACGTGAGATGATGAAAGCTTGGTCGACCTATCTCGATGGCTTGAAAAATTTGGCACGTGTCTCACCAATAAACAGAGCAAAAAAGTAGGTTGAATATCCGGTTATATTTTTTAATTTGTCAACTTGACCTTTCGCTCGTTGGCATCAAAACGGAGCATCGAACTTGAAAAATGTCTCTGCAATTAAGTCTGAAACCCAAAAAGCCCGTGTTAGTCGTCCTGACGGTGTGGATTTAACGAGATATAAAGGTCTCAAAAATTGGAGCTATCGACGTTGGGCATGGGAGTTTCTACGTAGGAACGAAGAATTTATCGAAGCTTGTGGAAGAGTTGAGCATGCAACCGATGATGAGAAACAAATCGTCGCCGATACTTTTGGGTTGTCAAAATTCAAGCGTTTCAAAGACAAATACAGAGCCCCAAAAAACAAAACAATATTTTCAACCGACGAAATTGGAAGTTGGTCGAATCTCAATAAAGACATAAATAGAAAATTAAAACCGATCAAAATACAGCCGGGTCAGGTTCTGATCCGGTTTGATCTTGCCTCAGCAATTGTCGACAAAAAGGCACTGGAAAAACAACTTCAATTAGCCGAAAAAAGATTGAGGCAACGGTTAATCTCCTATGCTTCTGAACTCAAAATTACACCGGCATCTCACAATCACAAGATTGTCACCTTTGGGATTTATTTACGAATATTAGACTTATTAGCAGATAAAAAAACAGATATCGAGTGTGCTCAAGCAATTTTTCCAAAAGAAACACAAGGGAAGGATTCAAACGAAGTACGACTTCAAATAAAAAATAGGAAAACGCAAGCGCTTAGCTACGCTAACATAAAATATCGTTTCCTCGCCCTATTGGAGGGCAAGCCAAAGGGGAAAGAAGTAAGCCTTGGCGAGACATCAGACATTTCACCATCCACCACAGGAAAATAACAGCAATAGTCTATCTGCCCGGGCAGATAGAATAGTCCTTCTATCTGCCGTAGAACAAAGACCTTAACTCCAGGATTATAGGAACTGTGCTGGCCAGCTCATTTCTTAATCAAACTTGGAGTAAATATGCAAAATTCTCTTCCACACCTTCCACAACAAACTGCGACAGAATACTCTCGCAGTTTGCCTGAATCATTCTTCGCACCCGACAGCAATATGCTGCATCCAGATACAAGGGAACGCTCCCCAAATCTGATTTCAATTAA
>JAUSDP010000097.1 GCA_030650605.1 bacterium | reverse complement strand
CGACAAAGACGAGCAGGAAGCCCATAGCGTGGCGGTTGCGGCCGTCCGAGAGCTTCGGGCTACCCTAGCGGATATAGACACCCGTATTGCCCGCCTAACCGACCTCTACGTTGAGCAGGACATAGACCGCGACGCTTACCTGGTGAGGAAGCGTGCGCTGATGTCCGAGCGGAAGTCGGTAGAGGGGCAAATAGCCCGTCTTGAACGGAACGCCACCGCTTGGCTCCAACCTCTGCGAGATTGGATTAAAGACGCGCAAATGCTAGGCGAAATACTAAAAACTGACGACCTCCCCTCCAAAAAAACCTCCCTCCAAAAAATCTTCGGCTCCAACCTCACACTTCAAGCGCGCGAAGCGCGCGGCGTGGCTCAAAATCAATGGACTTCGCTGTGCGAAGTCCATCAAAAAAATCCTGTTTCTTCTTCTGTATCTACTATGGTGGGCGGGAGAGGACTCGAACCTCCATTCCTTACGGAACTAGTTCCTAAAACTAGCGCGTCTACCAATTTCGCCACCCGCCCTTGTCCCCTCCGAAGCTTTATGCGAAGGGGGACCAGTGCGCCCACCTGGGCTCGAACCAGGGACCTTATCCTTAAGAGGGATCTGCTCTACCAACTGAGCTATGGGCGCTTATAAGAGTATAGTATTTCAAAAAAGCAACAATTTATCAATTATGATAATGTATAAAGTGTTTCGGCGTGGTGGCGAAGTGGCAACGCGACGGTCTGCAAAACCGCTATGCGCGGGTTCGATTCCCGCCCACGCCTCAAGCTATAATTATATAGCTATGCCCGGGTGGCGGAATTGGTATACGCGCGAGACTTAAAATTTCGTGACCGTAAGGTCGTGTGGGTTCGAAGCCCACCCCGGGCACCGTAGAGTGAAGCGGGCTTGCCCCGCCAAGGCGGGGTGAAGTAGAATGCGACCGATCGCCAATCGCGTTAGAAATAAATGCGAGATTAGTTTAGTGGTAGAACTGGTGCTTCCCAAGCATCGGGCGCGAGTTCGATTCTCGCATCTCGCACATTTGATCTATAGAAAAGCTATAATGGATAGCCGATGAAGCATATTATTGAATCCCAACAGTTTGATCAAAAATTTATTAATAAGATTTTCTCACTTGCGGATAAGTTAGAAAAGAAAACCGACAATTCGTTGAAGGGGAAAATAATGGCTTCTCTCTTTTATGAGCCGAGTACTAGAACTCGTTTTTCTTTTGAATCAGCCATGTTGCGGTTAGGCGGGAGTGTTATTACTACAGAAAATGCGGACAAATTTTCTTCTGCGGTAAAAGGTGAAACTCTTGAAGATTCCATAAAAATAGTAAACAACTATGCCGACGTTATAGTTCTTCGTCATTATGAAAGTGGCGCTTCAGAAAAGGCTGCTAAAGTCTCTCGGATTCCTGTAATCAACGCTGGCGATGGGGTTGGTCAACATCCAACACAGGCTCTTTTAGATCTGTATACAATCAAGAAAGAACTCAAGAGTATCGACGGAAACATCATTGCTCTGGTCGGGGATTTGAAACACGGTAGAACTATCAGATCTCTAGCGTATCTTTTGGGAAAGTATAAAGATATAAAAATTTATTTTGTATCCCCCAAACCACTCAAAGTTGGGAATGATATAAAGGAATACTTAAAAAGACATAAAATTGCTTTTGAAGAAATTGAAAATATAGAATTGATTATTCACGAAGTTGATATTTTGTATCAAACTAGAATTCAGAAAGAACGTTTCAAGACTGATAGAGAATATAAAAAATTCAAAGGTTTTTATCAAATAGATTCCAAACTAGTTTCAAAAATGAAATCAAAATCTATTATTATGCATCCCTTACCACGAATAGACGAAATCCTTTTAGAGGTTGATAAATCTCCCAAGGCCGTTTACTTCAAGCAAGCTAAATACGGATTAATAATTAGAATGGCTCTATTAAAATATCTGCTTGCTTAATTTGTCTAACTTTTGTCAATTTTATAAATGAAGAGCCCCAAGCAGAAACGCGTTTGAACGCGTCCTGCAAGGGACTCGGAGGTTTCTTCGATGCGGGTTTAATGCTACTTACGTTTCACCCCCCACTTCTGGCTCTGAAGAATAGGACGGTGTAGACCATCCATGCAGCTAACAAGATTGTGGCCACCACCGCCAACTCCCACTTTTCTTGGTAGGCATTGAGGGCTACTGCCCCTACTAATAAAACGAATATGAAAAAAAATATATTCAATAGTCTCATATCGCCTCCTATAAATGACAATTTACCTAGAATACTTTTCTGTTGAAAGTGTAACACAAGAAGCTAATTTTCACTACTTAACTCATCTAATCTCTGACGGTTTCGTTCACCATAGTCGATTTTGAAATCAATGTGGGGAACTAAACCGATCCGGGATTTATCTCTTATATATTTCTTAAACTCCGGAATTTTTCTTATTAAAAATTTAAGTGCCGTATCCTCCCGACTCTCAGGGAGGGTAGTAAAATATATTTTAGCTTCTTTTCCCGTAGGTGAAAGTTCAACTCTAGTGATAGTCAGAAGTGATGCATCGCTGGCTTCATCTCGCACGAATTCTGCCGCAAGATGATGAATTATTTCCCCCACTTTCTCTCTTTTGATTTCACGCATTACTTGTAGTGAGTTTATCGAACTATTTAGTTACAAGGATAACCGCGTTGAGTACGTCTCCTGGAGCAACTTCTATTTTAGATTCAATCATGGCGCCGAATTCAGTGCCTTCAGTAACTGAATCAATAGCAATCTTAGATTGCTGGAGTTCTTTTACTATTCCCTTACCAATTTCTGTGTCGCGTCTGATAATTTTAACTAAAGCACCACGTTTGATAAGACCAGAGAGTACACGCCCTCCTATAATCTGTTTACCTTTAGTAATACCAAACAATTTTAATACCTTAGCATTGCCGACTATTTCCTCTGTCTCAATCCTAGGTTCTTTAAGCGAAAGAAGCTCTTTAATCTTATCCGTTAATTCATAAATAATACCAAATGTAAGGATAGTAATACCCGAACGTTCTGCCAAGAGAGCGACCCGTGGTTCTACCTTAGTATTAAAGCCAATAATCACCGCTCCAATAGCAGACAGCGCTGATTTAACATCGTTTTCATTTATACTTCCGACGCTTGAAAGGATGATTTTTGGCATTATCCTCTCTCTAGAAATTTTTCTAAGTTCTCCTGTGACTGCTTCTAGACTACCAGTAGTGTCTGCCTTGAGAACTATAGGTAGGAATGAGATGCCTGTTTCTACAACAGGGTGTCTCTGGTGGTGGTTCCTAATTACTTTAGACATTTGAACTGCAAAGGAGAGCGCGTCTTCCTTCTTTAGAAATGTTTTGAATTCTTCTCCTATGTCTGGCATTTTATCCCAACCGACAATTTGTACGGGACTAGAGAAAGAGAGTTCATCAACCATCTTTCCTTCTCCATTAAGAAGGAAGCGTATTGGGGCAATAGTGCCAAGAGCGGCGGCAAATAAACCTGAACGTATCGTGCCATCTTTGATAATTCCCACTGCGAGCACACCTCTCTTGGCATCACGTTTGCTTTCTATAATCACTCCTGAACCAAGTGTGTCTCGGTCTGCTGTTTTATCTTCCATTTCTGACATAAGATCAATCATTTCCAAAAATTCATTTACACCCTCACCTGTTTTTGATGAAAGGGCGACCACTGGTGTATTGCCACCATAACCCTCAACATAGATTTCATTTTCTGCTAGATTTTGTTTGGTACGTAGAATATCGGCTGAAGGTTTGTCAATCTTAGTGATGACGACGAGATAGGGTAGGGCACATTCTTTAATTTGTTTGAGAACTTCAAGTGTTTGAGGTTTGACTCCATCTTCTGCGCTGACGATGAGTGCCGCAATGTCGGCTACATTGGTACAACGGGTACGAATGCTACTAAAGGCTTCATGGCCGGGAGTATCGAGAAAGGTTATATGTTTATTTTGCCCATCTTTAGCAGTATAAGTAATCTCATAGGCGCTAATATGCTGAGTGATACTACCCACTTCTGTTTCTGTCACTTTAGTTTTTCTAATATAGTCGATGAGAGTCGACTTGCCATGGTCGATATGTCCTAAGATAGCCACTACTGGCGGTCGCGCACTCCCTACCTTTTTTTGTTCAGATTGAGCCATAATTAAGTTCTAACCTTATCACAAAACCTTTGACATTTCCTGTTTGGTGCCGTATTCTTGAATCAGTCTATTGAATAATAAAATGGAATCCTTAAATAAAAAACAAATGCTTCTTGGTGTGATAACTGGAGTGGCTATTCCTGCCATATATATGCTTGGCATAGGAATTTTAATGGCTGGTGGACCGCCAGATACTGTGCGGATTGGATTTGCTATAAGCACCTTGATTATTCCAATAGCGTTAACGCTAAAATATTTAAAATCTCGTTCTATGTTTTGGCGTGCCGCTGCATATACAAGCTCAGCATTAATTGTTTTGAATATATTGGCCACATTGATTTTTTAACTTATTTTCAAAGAACCTTGCCACCAATCTGTAATACACTCTGGTTAAGAAGAAAAACTTAAAGTTACCTCTACGTTATATATTCACGGTCGGGAAATTATAACGTATTAAGTAAAGATTGAATAATATAGAATAATATAGAAACATTAAATAAGGTCAAAATCTTCGCGTAGATGTTTATCATTCTCAAGCTCATCAACAATTAGATACAAAACATATTTTCCTACTCCTAGATCAGTCTTTAATAAAGTGAGGATATCTTCGCAGTCATAGGGATAAGCCCATACACTATCTTGTAGACGCCTGAGGCCTGCTTGATGAAAGAGATGTCGTATCAGATCGCGCACCTTTCTTTTATTTTCAGGAATATCAAAGATGATGACCCTCCATTTTCTATCCCATTTTTTGGGTTTCTGTAACTTAAAATCAGCGAATTGCCAACGGTGCAAAAGACTTTGTCCACTTAGTGTTGGACAATATGTCTTGCCATCATAAAATAAGAGACCTCTTTTCACTAATTTACTGGCAGAAGAACTGATGTATTCTTTTTGCCTGCGATTTGTGATAAGACCGAACTTCTTCATCGCTTTTAATACATTGGGAGCTAGGAGACCGATACTCAAAACTCCTGCGGTTGCAATAGTTTGTAAAATAAGCTGTTGCAAATCTCTGCGTCTAATTTTTCTCCTATTACTTTCTTCCAATTTTTCCATACGTTATAAGTTCCCGATAGGGAGATTATAACGTAGATGGGAATTTAGTTATACACAGTGTTTCCAAATATTTTCAAAAAGTTGCAAAAACACTCTATATATATAGAATGTCGTGATGAGTCGGTTTAAACAAAAAAGACCCGCCAGTCGGCGAGGCAGGATTTTTCTTGATTATGCTTCTGCCACTCCAGTTTTGCCGGAGGTTCGACGGGCGATGGAGAAATATTGGTCAAAGGATTTTTATAACCCCAATGCTATTTATGAGGAGGGGGTGAGGATTAAAAAAGACATAAATGAATATCGCACAAAAATTGCTCGAATCTTGGGCGTGACAAAAGAGGCAATTATCTTCACTTCTGGTGGAACTGAGGCTAATACCTGGGCGGTAAGAGGAGTAAAACCAGGACGCATTGTTGTTAACCAAGATTCTCACCCATCGGTATTGGAGGCTGCCAAAGGAATTACAGGTGTGGAGACTACTCTTATCTCAAGTGTTACGACAGATAACAAGCTCGGTAGGAAAATTCGTGAGGAAAGGAAGAAGGGCAATACCGAGTATCCACTTCTACACGTCGATACCTCCCAGACTGCAGCATATTTTAACATCGGACTCGATGCCCTCTCGTGTGATCTCTTGACTCTCGATTCGGCAAAACTCTATGGACCCAAAGGCATTGGTGCATTAGTGGTAAGAAAAGGAATCAAGCTTAAGGTGCCACCAATCGGTACTCCGGCTGTGTCACTCATTGCTGGATTTGCTAAGGCACTTGAGATAGCAGTACACGACAGGGAACGAGAGAGGAAGCGTTTACATTCATTGAGCGTTCAGTTTGTAGCAGATATTCGACGTTTTTTACCCGAAGCAGAAGTAACCCAAAACGAACCCAATATCATTAATGTTTCTGTACCGAGAATACTGCCGGAATTTCTTGTTTTAGCATTAGATCGAGCTGGCGTTCTAGTTTCTGCTGGCCCAGCCTGCAACTCCAACAAACCTGAACCACCAGATACACCAATACGCGTATCACTTGGTCGCTTTACGACCCGAAGTGATATCAGGCGAGCTGCTACAATATTTTGGCGAATTTGCGAGTCTATGTTAAAATAGTAACGATGCAACCGTTTAATCATTTCACCACTAAGGCTAAAGAAGTTATTCGCAAGGCTCATGAATTGGCTATTGAACGAGGCCAGAATCATGTTAATCCAATGCATCTTCTCGCCGCGCTCTTGTTACAAGAGGAGAGTATGGCCATTTCTATTTTAGACAAAATGGATGTTGACACTATTCTTCTTTCCGATTCGGTGCTTGATACAATAGAGGGTTCAGAGACTAGTCAGACTATTTCTCCATCATACCAAATTTACCTTACCCCGGAACTCGCGCATACTATCGAGTCATCGAGCAAGATTGCGCAATCTTTAGGAGATGAATTTGTTTCTACCGAGCATCTCTTTATTGCAGTTCTCGATATTCCGGGAGAGGCGCGTGAACTTTTGCTGAAATTTAAAATTGATCGACAGGTGGTTATAAAAGTACTTGAAGAACTTAAAAAGAGTAGTCCGACTGAACCGAAAGAGTCAAAGAAATTCAAAACGCTTTCTAAATATACCCGCTCCTTAACTCAACTTGCCAAGGCAAATAAACTTGACCCAGTTATTGGTCGTGATGATGAAGTGTCGCGCATCATACAAATTCTTTCGCGTCGGACTAAAAATAACCCGATTCTTATTGGTGAGGCCGGTGTTGGTAAAACCGCTATTGCTGAAGGACTAGCTCTACGTATGGCGGGAGGTAGTGTGCCAGAATCTTTACGGGACAAAGAATTAGTTTCTCTCGATATTGGTCTCTTGATTGCTGGTACCAAATATCGTGGTGAGTTCGAGGAACGACTCAAGAATATCATTAAAGAAATTGAAAAGGCGGAGGGTAAAATTATTTTGTTTATAGACGAAATACATACAATAGTTGGTGCGGGCGCGGCAGAAGGAGCAATGGATGCCTCCAATATGTTGAAGCCATCCTTGGCTAGAGGAGAATTGCGAGCTATTGGTGCGACTACCTTGCGTGAGTATCAAAAACATATTGAGAAAGACCCGGCTCTGACGCGTCGTTTCCAGCCTGTCTATGTCCAGGAACCGTCAATTGAGGATGCCATGACTATCTTGCGAGGGTTGAAAGAACGCTACGAACTTTACCACGGAGTGCTGATTACTGATGATGCTATCCAGGCGGCGGTTAACCTTTCTTCACGCTATATTACAGACAGATTTCTACCGGATAAATCAGTTGATTTGATAGACGAAGCGGCCTCGTTTCTCAAAATTTCTCTAGAAAATATGCCCCCAGTTCTTCAAGATGCTCAATCAAAAATTATTAAACTTGAGATAGAGAAAGAGGCACTCAAGAAAGAATCAAAAAATCCCAAAGTAAAGGTTCGGTTGAAAATAATTGAGAAAGATATTGCAGATTTACGCGAGAAGACATCTGAAATAGAATTAAAATGGAAGAATGAGAAAGAAACAGTAGGAGAGATTAAAACAATTAAGAAAACTCTAGAAACATTGCGTCTTGAGGCGGAATCAGCAGAAGTGCACGCAGATCTCTCTCGTGCGGCAGAACTTCGTTATGGCAAAATTCCTGCTTTAGAGCGAGATTTAGATATTAAAACTAAACGACTAAAAAAACTTCAAAGTTCGCGTCGGATTCTTAAAGAAGAAATTACTGCCCCAGACATCGCTCTCGTAGTCAGTCGCTGGACTGGTATCCCAGTTTCGAGAATGCTTGAAGAAGAAGCAGAGAAACTTTCTAGAATGGAAGAATTTCTTGAAAGACGCATTGTTGGTCAGAATAATGCAGTTAAAAAAATTAGTGACACAGTCAAGCGTTCGCGTGCGGGAATCTCTGATCCGAATCGTCCCATTGGTTCATTTATCTTTCTTGGGCCAACCGGAGTGGGTAAGACAGAGCTAACTAAAGCCGTGGCTGAATTTATGTTTGATGATGAGAAAGCGCTTATCCGCGTCGATATGTCTGAGTTTATGGAGAAACATTCTATTTCCAAACTCATTGGCGCGCCACCGGGCTATGTCGGATTCGATGAAGGTTCGAGTTTTGCCGAGTCAGTGCGACACAGACCTTATTCTGTGATACTTTTTGATGAAATTGAGAAGGCGCATCCTGAAGTGTTTAATGTCCTGTTACAAATTCTTGATAATGGTCGTCTGACAGATGCAAAGGGTAGAGTCATTAATTTCAAAAACACGGTTATCATTATGACCTCAAATATTGGCGCTCAATATATAGACAAAATGCAATCTATAGGATTCAATAATAGTGAGAAAGAGAATTACGTAGATGTTAAGGAGAAAGTACTTCTGACTCTTAAGGAACATTTTCGACCAGAGTTTCTTAACCGCCTTGATGACATCATAATTTTCGACATACTCTCAACGAAGGCAATCAAAGAAATTGTTGACCTTCAGATTGGTGTTATTAAGAAGCGACTTTTAGATAAAGAAATTAATCTTTTAGTCACTGAATCGGTTTCAGAACTTCTTAGTAAAGATGGATATAATCCGCAATATGGAGCCAGACCTTTGAAACGTCTTATTCAAGAAAGAATTCTAAACCCTGTTGCTTCTATGATGATATCTAATAAGATACTTTCTGGTGGCACGGTTTCAGTTGATGTTAAAGATAATCAATTTATTTTTGATGTTACGAAGAGTAAACGTTCAGGTCATGTCAGTACGATAATATCAAAAAAAGAACCTGTTCTGAAATAAAAAAGAGGGTCACCGCTGAAGGAGGCTAATGCGGTGACCCTCTGACCTCCGGGGGCTCCCGGAGGGCGACAAGATGGAGGAAAGGGACCCCACTTGTCGCTAAGAGCTAAATATGATAGTAAGATCTCCTATTATTTTTGCAAGTCAGTATCAGAAGGTGGTAATGGTTTGAAAAAACTGATAAATTGATACTCATCGCGTCGGTGGCGGAGCGGTCAATCGCAACAGACTGTAAATCTGTCGGCCTTAGGCCTACGCAGGTTCGAATCCTGCCCGGCGCACAAAATTAAAAACGGCCAGCTTTTGCTGGTTATTTTTAATTTCTTTGCTACACCGGAGCAAGGTGCTTGAGCACCTTGCGTGCAGGATTCGAACAGCGGAGCTATAAATTTTCACCAGAAAATTTTGTGAGCTGGTGC
>JAUSDP010000095.1 GCA_030650605.1 bacterium | reverse complement strand
CAAAGGCAAAAAAGATCCTTCATTGGGAATCTAAGACTACTTTTAAAGAACTGGTTACTATGATGGTAGAAGCTGATATCGTTAAATATAAGGACCCAATGGAACATGCTCAGCAGTTTCTCAAACATATATAATAGTTGGATATGACATTATGAAGAAGCGAGCGCTTATCACAGGTGTGACAGGTCAAGATGGATATTATCTATCTAAACTTCTCAATGAAAAGGGATATGAAATCTTTGGATTTACTGATGATTTGGGAGACGAAAATGCAATTATCCGAGCGGTAGAAAAATCAAGACCAGATGAAGTCTATAACTTAGGAGCCATATCGGATCTGGGTTCTGCTACGAAGGATCCAGAGCATACCATGAAGATAAATTATGAAGCTCCGATCAAACTTCTAAACGAATCCAGAAAGGCAAATCCTAATGTGCGATTTTGTCAGGCGTCTTCAGCAGAAATATTCAGTCGTGAAAATCCTGCTCCGCAAGGTGAAAATGCTATCTATGGTCCGACCAATTCTTATGGCGTAGCAAAGCTCAAGGCTCAACAAGAGATAAAGAGACAAAGGGAAGAAGAAGCAGTTTTTGGATGTTCTGCAATATTTTATAATCACGAATCACCGAAACGAGGAGAGAGGTTTGTCACAAGGAAGATTACACTTACACTTGCAAAGATTAAATTGGGGATGGTATCACAACTAGAGCTAGGAAACTTAAGCGCAAAGCGAGACTGGGGTTTTGCCGGAGATTACATGGAGGCGATGTGGATGATACTCCAACAGACCAAGCCCGATGATTATATTATTTCTACTGGTATTGCTCATAGTGTGAGAGATTTTGTTACTATAGCGGCGCAATATTTGGATATGACGATAGCATGGGAAGGAGAAGGGGAAAATGAAGTGGCCAAAAATAAATCTGGCGAGATAGTAGTAAAAGTTCGACCTGAATTTTATCGCCCGCTTGAGAAACATCCTGTAATAGGCAATAATGCTAAAGCAAGGAGGGTGTTAGGGTGGAAACCGCGCACTTCATTTGAAGATCTGGTTCGGTTAATGGCCGAGAAAGATCTCGAATACGCTAAGACTTTAAAATAATGACAGCACAAGAACACTTAATACTAACCCCAACAGCACCGGGAGAACTAATAGATAAAATAACAGTTTTGAAGATTAAGGAGGAAAGGATAAAGGATGAGATGAGGTTATCAAATGTTAAGAAAGAGTTATTAATGCTTGAGGAAACAAGAAAGCAGAATTTTCCTCAGAACGATCAATTCAAAGAGAAACTAATTAAACTTGAAGCTGATCTTAAAAAATCAAATGAAGAGATATGGGATATGGGTGACAAGATTCGTGAACTTGGTGAGAAGCAGGATTTTGGAAAAGAGTTCATTGAACCCGCTTACGGGATACACTTGGCTAATGACAGACGAGCGGCCATTAAGAAAGAAATAAACTTAATACTCGGCTCCAGCCTGATCGAAGAGAAATCCTATAAACATTGGAAGTAGTTACTCTCCAATTACCTCAAATCTCGGACAAGGGACAATGAGTTTCCCGCCTATTTTTAAAAAGTTGGTTTCGCGCTTTTTGAACTCGCTTATGAAGTGCCATGGGAGGACTAGAAGATAATCGGGCTTGGCCTTCCGCATCTCTTCTTCCGAATATATGGGTATGTCAGTACCAGCAGTCTTCAAGCCAAATTTTGCCGGAGAGCGTTCAGCTATGGCGTCAATTAAAGTATGATCTAGACCGAACCATTGGAGCAGGGTATTACCTTTGGTTGATGCCCCGTAACCCCAGATTTTTTTACCTTTCTTTTTTTCGTTTTTAATAAAGCTAACAGTCTCGTTCTTTAGTTTGTTTATTCCTTTCCAGAAATCCAAATAGATTTTCTTGTCATAAAGCTTCAGAGTTTTTTCGTATTCTAATATCGAAGCCACTCTCATGCTACTAACATCACGATGAGGTGCGGTAGCGAAGGTTCCGGGGTCTGAATTTTTGTGTCTTATATAAATACGGAAACTACCGCCGTTTACATCATTGAGTTCACAGTCAACTACTTGCATACCGTTCTTTTCCAATAAATAATTTAAAGATCCTAAGCTATAGTATTCCAGATGTTCGTGGCAAATATTATCGAACGCTAACTGCTTTAACATCAGTGGCAGATAGCTCATTTGGATGATCCATAGTCCATTCCTGTCTAGAGTTTTCTTAATATCTTGGACAAAGGCATTTGGTTTCTCAAGGTCATAAAACATGGCAATGGAAGTGATTATCTTGGCTTTTTTATGTCCATGAATAGTCTTTTGGTATTCTTTGAAAGTAAAGTAATTGTTGACGATGACGCTAGCGTGCTTAATGGATTCAACTTTGAAATCATTGGGGTCGAATCCGATTCTCACGATATGTTTCTCAACGAAAGACAGTAGAGTACCGTCATTGCATCCTATATCCAAAAATATGTCACCGACCTCTAGATGCATTAGTTCCTGAGCTTTCTTGGCTATACCCATAAGCTCATTTGTCATAGTGGTGTTGGTGCCAGATTTATACCAATACTTCCTATACATTATGTCT
>JAUSDP010000094.1 GCA_030650605.1 bacterium | reverse complement strand
CGTTTGGCTTGATCTTTGAGATTTTCTCAATAGGCTTAGTTAAGCGGTTTATCCCGTTAGAAGTCCGAATCATAGATTCGGCAGTTGTCTTAGACAACTTACTTCTAACGGGATTTAGTGCGTTAAAACATTAATATCTATCCAATAATAATTTAGTAATACTATGGCAGAATTTGATCGTTCTAAACCACACATCAACGTAGGTACTATCGGCCACGTTGACCACGGCAAGACCACTCTCACCGCCGCAATTTTGAATGTGCTTCATCGCGCGGGTAAAAAGGCGACGGTTAAAAATGTGGACCAAATCGATAATTCCCCAGAAGAAAAAGCTCGAGGCATCACCATAGCTCTTTCTCATTCGGAATACGAAACTGACGTACGTCACTACGCGCACGTGGATGCTCCTGGACACGCCGATTATATTAAGAACATGATTACAGGTGCCGCTCAAATGGACGGCGCTATTCTCGTAGTGGCCGCTACTGACGGTGTAATGCCTCAGACTCGCGAGCACATCCTTCTTGCTAAACAAGTTGGTGTGCCGAAGATTGTGGTTTTCCTAAACAAATGTGATATGGTACCTGACAAAGAGCTTATCGCTCTCGTCGAAGAAGAAGTTAGAGATTTGCTCAAGAAGTATGACTATGACGGCGCCAACGCTCCTGTGATACAGGGCTCGGCTCTCAAGGCTCTTGAAGCTACAGGAGTGGATGATGAATGGTCAAAGCAAATTCTGGCTCTAACAGATGCTCTAGATACTTATTTCCCGATTCCGGTACGTGAGACTGAAAAGCCATTTTTGATGCCTATTGAGGACATCTTCTCTATTGAAGGTCGTGGTACGGTAGTCACTGGTCGTATTGAAAGAGGTAAGGTCAAACTAGGTGAAGAAGTAGAAATCGTTGGTATCAAAGATACTTCCAAAACTACAGTGACGGGTATTGAGATGTTCAACAAGTCACTTAAGGAGGGTATAGCTGGAGATAATGCCGGAATTCTTCTCCGAAGTGTTAAGAAAGAAGATCTTCACCGAGGTCAAGTTTTGGCAAAACCTGCTTCTGTTACCCCCCACACCAATTTCACCGCCGAGGTTTATATTCTCAAGAAGGAAGAAGGTGGCCGTCATACGCCATTCTTTACCGGTTATAAACCGCAATTCTATATCCGCACTACTGATGTTACTGGTGAAGTAACTCTTGCTGAAGGCGTAGAGATGGTTATGCCGGGCGATACCGCGACCTTTACAGTTAAATTGGTCTCCCCGATTGCCCTCGAGAATGAACAGCGTTTTGCTATTCGTGAAGGTGGCAAGACTGTTGGAGCTGGTGTTGTTACTAAAGTCATAGCGTAACTTAAATAAAGTGCCTAAAGCACCTGCAAAAAAGAAACCAACTGTCAAAAAGTTGGTTAAAAAAGAGAAAATTCCCAAACCAAAGGTCGCAAAAACAGAAGAAGTAACCTCTCGTCTACGTATTCGAATCAGAGCTTATGAATCTAAGATCTTGGATGTCTCAGTCAAACAGATTATAGACACAGCACTTCGCTATGATGCCAAGGTGCAAGGCCCGATTCCTCTTCCAACAGAAATTAAGAAGTATACGGTCAATCGCGCCGCCTTTATCTACAAGAACGCACGAGAACAATTCGAAATGCGGATTCACAAGCGACTGATCGATATTTTGAATCCGACTCCAAAGATTATAGAATCACTGACCAACTTGAGTCTGCCGAGCGGAGTCAATATCGACGTGAAATTAATCTAACCATGATGAAAAAGATTTTTGCCAAAAAGGTTAATATGACCCAAATCTTCTCCGAAACGGGAGAAGTTTTCCCAGTGACACTTGTTGTTGCTGAAGATTCTGAAGGTATGACCTTGGAAGAGGGAAGTACGGTCAATATTTCCGGCATCTCGAAAGGCAAGGGTTTCCAGGGGGTGGTAAAAAGGCATGGCTTCAAGGGTGGCCCACGTTCGCATGGACAGAAACATTCTGAACGTGAAGCAGGGTCCATTGGTGGTGGTGGTCGGGCGGGTGGGCGAGTAGTTAAAGGTATGCGCATGGCTGGTCGAATGGGTGGCAAACGAGTTACTGTAAAGAATCTCAAAATTATAAAAATTTTGCCGGAAACTCGAGAATTATTTATCGGGGGAGCGATACCAGGGCGACGAGGTAGTAAGATTGAACTTAAGGTCAATTAAAATTATGGATGCGACAGTTTATAGCATGGAGGGAAAAAAGTCCGGCACAGTTTCATTGCCGGAGAATGTCTTCGGTGTGCGTTGGAATGCTGACTTAGTCAAACAAGTGGCAGACTCACTTTTCTCGGCCAAACGTAAGAATGTAGCCCATACTAAAGATAGAAGTGATGTGCGCGGGGGAGGCAAGAAGCCATGGCGGCAGAAGGGCACAGGTCGCGCCAGACATGGTTCCATACGTTCCCCGATTTGGGTTGGTGGTGGTGTGACTGGTGGTCCGAGAAATGAAAAAAACTTTGACCGTAAAGTCTCGAAAAAAATGAGAATCAAAGCACTTTACACCATTCTTTCTCAAAAATTGCGTGACAAAGAGGTGCTCTTCATCGATTCTATTAAACTTCCCGAGCCTAAGACAAAAGTTGCCGTAAAGACCCTCCAGTCTATCTCGAACATTAAAGGATTTGAAAGTATTTTTTCGAAGAAAAATAATGCAACAGTTGTTGCTATGTCAGGCAAAGATAAAGTGACAGAACGAGCATTTGATAATCTAGGAAATATCGAAGTAATCGAAGCTAGAAATTTAAATCCACTCTTATTGCTTGAGTATAAATATTTGATAATCGAAAATCCAAAATTAATTTATGGCAAATCTTAATTTAAAGCCAATTAATGTTTTGCTTCGTCCGCGTGTCACTGAGAAGGCTGTTCTCGGAGCTGATAAATTCAACGTCTATGTTTTCGAAGTAGTCCCAAGTGCCACCAAAAAGTCTATTAGCGTCTCTGTTCACGATGCTTATGGAGTAACGCCGGAAAAGGTGAGAGTGGCCACTATACCTTCAAAACAAGTGTTTGTTCGGGGGAAAAAAGGAGTTAAAAAAGGTGGCAAAAAAGCGTACGTCTATTTAAAAAAAGGAGATAAAATTGAATTAGTATGAAATCTTATAAACCCACAACTGATTCGCGTCGCCACATGCTCGGTATAGACTTTCGCAAAGTCCTAACTTCCAGCGAACCAGAGAAATCTTTGACGAGTGGATTTAGACGTGGCCATGGTCGCAATAATCGTGGTCGTATCACCACTAGACACAAGGGAGGTGGCCACAAACGTCTTTTTCGAGAAGTTGATTTTTCATACAATAAATACGATGTTCAGTTCACAGTGAAAACTATAGAATATGATCCCAATCGTTCCGGTTTTATTGGTCTAGTAGTTTATCGAGACGGAGAGAAAAGATATGTGCTTCTTCACAATAATGCTCGAGTAGGAGAAACATATATAGTTTCAGAAAAGGCACCAGAAGTAGCAGGTAATCGACTACCCTTGAGCAATATTACTATTGGTACTTTTGTGTATAACATTGAACTCAAACATAAGGGTGGTGCTAAAATTGCTCGTTCGGGGGGTAATTATGCCGAAGTCTTAGCTAAGGACGGAGGATATGTAAATTTGAAAATGCCTTCAAGCGAAGTGCGCAAGGTCCCCGCCAATGCCTGGGCTACTATTGGAGAAGTTTCAAATAATGAAAATCGTCTAATCAATATTGGTAAAGCAGGCCGTTCTCGCTGGCTCGGTATTCGTCCTACTGTACGTGGCACAGCTATGAACCCAGTAGATCACCCGCACGGTGGAGGAGAGGGTAGACAAGGAAGGGGTCGCAGGCGAGCCATCTCTTACTACGGCAAGCCTACAGGCAAAGGTCAGAAATCTCGCCGAGCCAAGAAGTATTCAAACAAATTCATCATCAATCGTCGAAAAGTGGGTAAGAGGTAACAGATAGTAAATAGTATGTAGTGTATAGCAACTCGGACAAGGTCGAACCTTGTCCGTCCATGAAATAAACTTTCACTTTAGATAATTAAACTCTACTACGCTTATAATTCTTGAGAAGTGAGAAAAGGCAAGCAAAACAATAAAGGAAAAGTATTTCAACAATAAGGCCTACTGCAAAACCAAGAGATGTCGGATGAGTAATTGGAGTATCAAGACTCCATGGTGGATCATTGGTCATTCCAGATTTCTTCATGATTTCCCTGGTGGTTGTTTCATCAGTGAATACATTTTCACTAACATAAAATAACGGTAGATTAAGAAACACCGCGGGGTATGCGATCATAATTACAGTCTTATCAAAAACACCCAGTTCGCTAACACTCTTATTAAGAGTTGTATTGTAAGAAGAAATAAAGGTTATACCGATCAAAATATATAGTATTAACGCAAGAGTTATTTTGATTTTGAATCGTGAGGGACTAAAAAAATTATTCATGTTCTCTAAATAATAGCATTAAACCAAGATTCAAAGTGCTTGCATTAAATTTTTTATTCCTGTAAGGTATTTGCTCATAAGGTCAAAGACAAGGGGCGGTGAAAACCTCAAACCGTCCCCGCCAAGGCGGGGCAAGCCTCTCGAGACTATAAAGACTCTGGCCTTATTAAATTAATGGCCATCTCAAAAGTTAAAAAAGGGGAAATTGTCGAAAAACTAAAGAGGGCGTTCAAAGATGCCAAGTCTTTAGTGTTTGTCAATTTTCATGGCTTGAATGTGGCGAATGCGACCCTAATGCGTCAGGCTCTCAAAGATGAAGGCGTTTCATATGTAGTTGCTAAAAAGACCCTGACGAAACGAGCCTTCGCGGGGGAAGGATTTAAAGGTATAGAGCCTACATTTGAGGGTGAATTAGCCCTTGCTTGGGGAAAAGATCTGGTCACTCCAGCTCGCGGAGTTTACACCTTCCACAAAAAGTTTCCGGAGAGTCTCAAGATTGTAGGGGGCGTATTCGAAGGTCGTTTTATGACGGCATTTGAAATGGAGGAAATAGCCCAGATTCCGACTCTTGAGGTGCTTCGCGGTAAGTTTGTCAACATTATCAATTCTCCTATTCAACGATTAGTAATTGGGCTTAATGAAATTAGTAAAATAAAATGACAGAAGAAACAGTAAAAACAGAAGGAAAAATAGAAGTACCCGCTAAGTTTCAGAAGATTGTGTCTGAAATTGAAACTATGTCCGTTCTTGAGCTTAATGAGCTGGTGAAAGTTTTTGAAAACAAGTTCGGAGTTTCGGCTTCCGCCGTCGCTGTCGGGTCAGCTATGGCGGGACAAGCTGGTGAGGTGGTAGAAGAAAAATCTACAGCCTCTGTGGAGCTTACCGATAGCGGCGCCAATAAAATTGCCATTATTAAGGTAATAAAAGAAGTTCTCGGTCTTGGTCTCAAGGAAGCCAAAGATTTGGTGGATGCTGCACCTTCAATGATTAAAGCAGATATGAAAAAAGAAGAAGCGCAAGCACTCAAAAAGCAGATAGAAGAAGCTGGTGGTAAAGTAACACTCAAGTAGTAGAATAGGCCGCATGCAATCTGTTTCCCACATCTTCGGCGGAGAGGCCAAAGTCAAAATTATGCGCCTGTTTATTTTCAATCCAGGCCTTACATTTAGTGCTGTTGCAGTTGCCAGTCGTGCCAAAGAGAAACCAAATATAGTTCGTCGAGAACTCGGTATTCTTACCAAAGCGGGTCTTATCAAGCGTCGTGCCAGAGGCTTTATTCTCGATCTTGCTTATCCGTATCTGTCAGCCATAGAGAATTTTCTGATAGATGCGGCTCCTATTACTAGCAAAGAGATTATTAAGAAAATTTCTCGTGCTGGCAATATCAAATTGATTTTAATTTCCGGCGTTTTTTTGCACGATCGTGATTCTCGTGTGGACATTCTCATAGTAGGGGACCGTCTTAAACAAGCTAGACTTTTATCAATAATCTCTTCCATCGAAGCTCTCCTTGGTAAGGAATTGCGGTATGCCGCTTTCGAAACTGTTGATTTTCAATATCGTTTAAGTATTTATGACAAGTTGATTAAGGATATCCTGGACTATCAACATGAAAAAATTCTCAATAAGTTGGGAATCTAATCTACCTGCCGGCAGGATTATCCACACCTATAGAAATGTTCTGTTTTATGGGTGTATAATGAATCACGTACCCCTTTTAGGGTGGTAATCATTAGAAGCTAAGTGCATTTGCACAGATATCGAGCCTAAGAATATATGTTATTAAATACATGGGGAAAAGTTCTGTCCGATTCTTTTCAGGATCTGAGAGTTGGAGTGGTTGGATTCGTCCCAAACCTTGTTATTGCAATCATCATCCTTATCCTAGGATGGTTAATCGGCGCACTTTTTTGCCGGGCAATTGAGCAAGTGTTCAAGTCTTTAAAAGTTGATGACGCCCTTCGTCGAGCAGGATTTGATTCGTTTGTGCGTCGTGGAGGTATTGATCTTGATTCCGGAGCCTTCATCGGTGGTTTGGTAAAGTGGTTTATGATAGTAATGTTTCTAGTTGCATCCTTTGAGGTTCTGGGCCTTTCGCAAGTTAATCTCTTCCTTCAAGAGGTTGTGCTAGGTTACTTGCCTCAAGTGCTTGCTGCGGCTCTGGTTCTTTTGGCAGCTGGTGTGATTGGTGATGTTGTTGGGCGAGTTGTTATCGCAGGAGCCCGAACAGCAGGCATAGATTCGGCGCATTTTGTTGGTACTGTTGTTAAGTGGGCTATATGGATTTTTGGTATTCTAGTGGCTCTTTCTCAGCTCGGTATTGCTGTAGCCTTTAGCCAAACTCTCTTTACTGGGATTGTTATAGCAGTCTCACTTGCCCTCGGTCTTTCTTTCGGACTCGGCGGACAAGAAGCGGCCTCTCGTTTCATTGAAAAGATTCGTGGAGAAATGAATGGTAAAAATCACGGTTAAATCTTAGGTGTTATTTAGCTAGGTAATACCTCATTTAACCTGAGTAGAGTCGAAGGTCATGGTTTTGTGATTCCACAAAGCCCCCTCGTAAGAGGGGGTTTTGAGTTTGTTTGACTTTAAGCCCCGACTTATATAGTATATTTTGCACGTCCCGCTACGGCGGGATTGTTTAAGTAAATGACTAGGTCATCAAAAAAAGGTCCATACGTTGACCCTCGAGTGCTCAAGAAATTAGAGGGAAAGAATCCTACTACGGCTGGGGTGATTAAGACATGGTCGCGAGCCTGCCAAATTGCTCCGGAGATGGTAGGTTTCACCTTCGGGGTTCATAATGGCAAGGACCATATAGAGGTCTTCGTCACTGAGGAAATGGTCGGGCATCGTCTCGGTGAATTTTCGCTGACGCGTAAATTCACGAGACATGGTGGTAAAATGCAAAAAGAGCTTGAACAGAAACAAAAAGAATCCGAAGTTGCAGCTGCCAAAGCAGTCAAGGGTGCGACGGAAAGTAAAAAGTAGAGAGGAAATAGTAGATAGTAAAATGTCAGAAGTAAAAGCCACCTTATCAAACTATAGACAATCTCCACGCAAAGTGCGTTTGGTGGCTGGCGCTGTGCGTGGCAAGTTGGTGGAGGAAGCTATCACCACTCTCTCATTTATCCCGAAGCGCTCCGCCTTACCGATTCAAAAACTCTTAGCCTCGGCTCTAGCGAATGCCAAAGACCTATCGGTTCCTACAGAGAACTTAATGATCAAGGAAATTAGAGTTGATTCGGGTGCCACCCTTTATCGTCGTCGACCTCGTTCCAAAGGTATGGCCAATCCTATTCGCAAGAGAACTTCACATATTAGTGTCATTTTGGCTGAATCTAAAGCTAAAACCAAACAATCAAAAGCTACAAGTTAATTTTATGACTCATACTGTACATCCGTATTCACATCGACTAGGTATTCTCCGAGATTGGAAATCACGATGGTTTTTCCCTAGGGTAGGATATAAATATGCTTTGCGTGGGGATATTCTTATTCGCCAATATCTTGAAAAAAAACTTAAGGGATTTTATGTCTCTGACGTAGAGATAGAGAGAAGTGAAAAGTCCTTGCGTATCATTTTAAGTTCTTCTCGTCCAGGTATGATTATTGGCCGACAGGGTGATGGTGCAGAATTGCTTAGAAAAGATATTAAGTCGCTTCTCACGAAGCATAAATTACTTGAAGAAAAGGTAAACGTTAGATTCGACATCAAAGAAATCAAATCAGCCGAGACCAATGCTTCTATCGTGTCACAGATGATAGCCGAGGGGCTTGAGAAACGATTGCCCTTTAGAAGGGTGATGAAACAGATGCTTGAGAAAGTAATGGCTAATCGTGATGTGCTTGGAGTACGCATCTTCCTAGCTGGTCGTCTTGGTGGTGCTACTATGAGTCGCACAGAAGATCGTAAACTCGGCCGCATTCCTCTACAGACCTTGCGTGCCGATGTTGATTATGCACTTACCAAAGCAGTAATGCCTTACGGCACTATCGGGGTCAAGGTCTGGATATATAAGGGCGATATTTTTGAATAACATGTTATTTCCTAAGAAAGTTAAATATCGGAAATGGCAGACGATGAGGAAGAATCCTCTGAAAGTTGGTGTGGCCACACGTGGAGTGACTGTCGCTTTTGGCTCATATGGGCTTAAGGCTCTTGCCGCTGTCCGCATTCGCTCCAATCAGATTGAGTCAGCCAGGAAAGTTTTATCTCGCTCAATTGGCAAGACCGGTCGCTTGTGGATCCGTATTTTTCCGGACATGCCTTATACCACCAAACCTGCGGAAGTAAAACTTGGTAAGGGCAAGGGAGATTTAGCTGGTTATGCCGCGCAGGTCTTGGCTGGTAGGATAATTTTTGAGGTAGATGGAGTGGACGAAGCAGGGGCTCGGGAAGCGCTTCGTAAAGCGGGTACTAAATTGCCGGTTAAGACTAAAGTAGTAGCAAGACAGTAAATAGTAGAGAATATAGAGTAGACGAATATGAAAAAAACCAATTACAAAGATAAATCAAAACAGGATTTAATCAAAGCTCTAGGGGAGAGGCAGGAAGCTTTGCGTAAATTGAGATTTGGGTCGACCGGTTCTAAAGTTCGTAATGTCAAAGGAAGAAAGAGTACGAGAAAAGATATTGCTCGCATCATGACCGAGCTCGCCTCGCTGAGTCGAAGCGGGTTAAGTAAAATAAAATGACCAAAATATTTTCTGGCACAGTAGTTTCCAATAAAATGAAAGACACCATAGTTGTCTCGGTGGAGCGCTATGAGAAGCATCCTCGATATGCCAAGTTTATAAAACGACGTAAGAAATTCAAGGTACATGATCTCGGCAATACCGCCAAGATTGGTGATACAGTACAAATCGTGGAAACTAGACCAATATCAAAGGATAAAAATTTTAAGCTTATAACCTCATAATCCATGATTCAACCGCAATCCATCGTTCAAATCGCAGACAACTCCGGAGCAAAGCTTGGCCGTGTTTTCAAGGTACTCGGCAGTTCTAAAAAACGCTATGCTTCCATCGGGGAACTTGTGGTACTTTCGGTACAGAAAGCCGAACCTAGAAAGCAAGTTAAGAAGAAAGATATTCTGTGTGGGATAGTGGTGCGACAGAGGGCACCTTTCCGACGCAAAGACGGAACATATTTGCGTTTTGATGAGAATGCAGTAGTTATCTTGGATGCTACTAGGAAAGAGCCGTTAGCCGGTCGAGTGTTCGGCCCAGTTCCCAGAGAAATTGGTGAAATGGGATTCCAGAAGATAATATCTCTAGCGCCTGAAGTAGTATAGTTCGATAAACTCACTATAAATAAATATCATGCATGTAAAAAAAGGAGACAATGTGGTAGTTTTAGCTGGTAAGGATAAAGGCAAAATAGGTAAAATCCTGAAAGCTTTTCCACGCGAAGACAAGGTCTTAGTGGAAGGGGTTAATACTAAAAAAGTTCATGAACGCTCGAAAAAGAGCGGTACCAAAGGTACAATCATAGAAAAGAATTTCCCGATTCATGTCTCGAATGTAAAGATACAAAAATGATCAAAGAAAAGTCAAAAGTAGTGCCGGGGTACAAAAATTCTATGCAGAGGCCGAGGATATTGAAAGTGGTGGTTTCTTCTGGCGTGGGCTCATTTAAAGATAAGACTAAATTCAAAGTAGTTGAAGATCGACTTACTCGTATTACTGGCCAAAAACCAGCTCCTCGAGGAGCCAAAATCTCGATTGCTAGTTTCAAATCTCGACAAGGGGATGTCGTCGGCTATCAAGTGACTCTGCGAGGCAAGCGTATGTTCGATTTTCTAGATAGACTGGTGCATCTTGCCCTACCACGTACCAAGGACTTCCGCGGCATTTCTCCTCATGCAGCCGATGAGATGGGTAATTATACTTTAGGTATCAAAGAGCACAACATTTTTCCCGAAACTTCAGACGAAGAGCTTAAAGACGTTTTCGGTCTAGCTATTACCATAGTGACTACCGCCAAATCCAAAGAAGAAGTTCTCGCCTTTCTTACCCATCTCGGCTTCCCGTTTAGGAAATAAATTCGTGTATCACATAGGTGAGTCCTATGTGATTAATCTCGGTCACGTGTGGTACACTAATGATATGGGGCTCATAGTTCAAAATCCGCTTGTTCTACTGTATTTGGTACCAGGAATTTTTATTATCGTGTACGCTATTATTGTCCGAGTCTCAATTCCAGAAAAAAGGTTTTCTTCACTCCCATTTGTTTTATCCCTCTCCAGAATATTACTAACAATTATTGGTACTTTTACAGTACTTGCTACTATTGGTTGGGGCATTATACTCGATATAGTGCTGGTTCCCTATTTCATCATAGTGTATGTACTTCATAAATACTTGCTACGGCGCTACCGAGTGCAAATACTTGTGGCTCAAGAGTCTTCTCGATTACCTCGCGACTTGTCTCCGTTGACAGTTGTTCTTACTCTAATTTTAGTATTTGCAGTCATTATTATTTTACAGTCACAATACTAAGTGTTCACAATTGTCGGTCGTAATTTTATTGAAGTCCGACTTCCACAGGCTCAACAGACGTAACTTAAACTACAAACCTGCAAGGTCTTGCCTTGCAGAGAGGAAAAAGTGTCAGGAGAAAAGAAAAGGTGTCAGACGCCTTTTTTAATCAGCTTTTTCTCCAATAACACTTGGGGCATTCCCAATACTCAATATGCTTATAGGGTTTAGGGTCTTTATTAAGTACCTTCCATAAACTTTTACCCATTTTAACTTTATGAGTGCCTGCCCGTTCTGCTTCCCTCCAAGCTTTTTTAGTATGAAGTGGAATTTTGCCGAAATAATGTCCTCCTCGATATTTTCCACCTGCATACAAAATAATCTTTGCATCTTTACCGCAGACCGCGCACCGACGGACTACGCGTTTTGTAATTTTATTTACCGTACTATTCATGGTTTAGTATTATACCCCTAGCGGACTATCACATAGGTCTTGCCTATACGGTCTGTCTTACCCGTCTCGGTTTCCCGTTTAGGAAATAAGACTTCTTAATTTTGATATACGGTCGTATTGCAGGGATAAATATAATCTGGTATGGTGTCAGAAGACTTTCAGTAACAGGAAGGGGGTGAGACTCTATGAGATTCGCTTTCTTTGTGGGGGCACCGGCTTTCACGATTATCGCCAAGACAGTCGGGACGATGTATTGACCCAGTCACCACCACCCCAGTCTGGGGGAAAGGTTTGGGCTCGACTTACCCATTTGGTGACTGTGCTGTCGAGGGTTGTGGTGGACAACAGAAGGTGGTAGTGACTTGACGTTGCTACCACCTTTTTTATTTGTGCGAATAAAATAGCTTGAATGTGAGTAAACTCTATGTTAAGCTCTCGGGACAGCTCTAGAGAGCTTATTTAGTTTAAATGGCTAAAACATCTGTAATAGCAAGGTCAAAAAAGAAGCCCAAATTTTCTACTCGGGCGACTTCGCGTTGTTTTCGTTGTGGCCGAGGACGTGGTTACATGCGCGATTTCGACCTCTGTCGTATCTGTTTTAGAGAATTAGCAAATGAAGGTAAAATTCCGGGTGTAAAAAAGTCTTCTTGGTAGTTCAATCTATGGATACGATTTCAAACATGATTATACAAATCAAAAATGCCGGCAACGCTGGTCATAATCGTGTATTGGTACCATACTCCAAGTTGAAACACTCCATAATGGAAATATTGAAAAAAGAAAAATTCGTTAAAGATGTCGAGACTTTATCCCAAAAGGGTAAAAAAATGTTGGCCATAGATTTGTTTATGGAAAACCGTATACCAAAAATAAAAGGAGTCAAGCGAATTTCCAAACCATCAAGGAGAATTTACCAGAAATCGTCTGATATCCGTCCTATTAAATATGGCTACGGAGCTCTTATTCTCTCCACTTCTAAAGGAATAATGTCTGGCCGTGAGGCACGACGTGCTAGTCTGGGTGGTGAAGCTTTATTTAGCATATGGTAGTTCAACTGTGTTCACTATAAATAAATATTATGTCTAGAATAGGAAAAAAAATTATCATACTACCAGTCAACACTGAGATTAAAGTCTCTGATGGTAATGTTTTGGTCAAGGGACCATTGGGCGAACTCTCACGTCCACTTCATCCGATTATTGAGGTTAAAGTTAGTGGCAATGAAGTGAGCATTCATCCGAAAAAAATGACCCTAGCATCACGGGCTCTTTGGGGTACTTATGCTTCCCACATTACTAATATGATTTCCGGTGTCAACAAATTATTCGAAAAGAAACTTATTCTCGAAGGCATTGGATTCAAGTCAGAAGTGAAGGGTGAGAATATTAACCTAGCGCTCGGATTCTCTCATCCAGTAATTGTTTCAATTCCGAAAGATTTAAAGGTGACTGCTGAGAAAAATGTTATAAACATCTCCGGTCCGGACAAGGAAGATGTCGGGCAATTTGCCTCACAATTACGTTCGCTCAAGAAACCGGAACCTTATAAAGGCAAGGGTATGCGTTATAGCGATGAGATAATCAGGCGCAAGCAGGGTAAAAAATTAGTATAGTTCGACGAGCTCACTACAAGTAATATGATAACCGCACGCGATAGAAAACATAAGAAGATTAGAACAAAAATTTCGGGCACTTCTACATGTCCACGTCTGTCTGTTTATAAATCAAATACGGCTCTCTATGCCCAGCTTATTGATGACGATAAGTCTATCACTCTGGTGTCTATAACAGGTACGGATGCACTTAAGATTGGTAGCGAAATTGCCAAAAAGGCCATAGCTAAAAAAATTGAGAAAGTAGTTTTTGATCGAGGCGGCTATATTTATACTGGCAAAGTTCGTGCCCTGGCCGAGAGCGCGCGCAAAGCTGGATTAAAATTCTAGATATGGATACAGAAATAAATACAATTATTCCCACCAAGATTCCCATTAATGTTCCTGTTGAACCGACTTTGCCTGTGCATGCTCCTAAGGCTCGAGAGAATCGGGGTGGCGATACTCGCCCGAACCCAGCCCGACAGAGTCATTCTGGCGGGGACCATTCGGTCGGGCGGGGAGGAAAGAGGGCTGGTCGTCGGCCCTCCCGTCGTGATACTCGCACTAAGCCGGAGTTTGAGCAAAAAATAGTCAGTCTCCGACGTGTCACTCGTGTGATGGCTGGTGGTAGACGCTTCAGTTTCTCGGTTTGTTTGGTGGCAGGCAACAGAAAGGGATCAGTAGGTGTAGGTCAGGGCAAGGCATCAGATACCCCACTTGCCATAGAAAAAGCCTTTCGTGATGCTAAGAAGAATATGATTACGGTCAATACCACCAAGGAGATGTCCATTCCGCACGAGGTAGAAGCAAAATTTAACGCTTCACGCGTTAAAATTATGCCAGCTCGAGGTAAGGGTGTTCTCGCGGGTAGTTCCGTGCGCACGGTTCTTGAGCTTGCTGGTCTCCGAGAAATAGGCGCTAAACTTTTCTCGAGGTCGAAGAACAGCGCCAACAATGCTTATGTAGCCATCAAGGCGCTTAAGCAGTTGGAGACCACTAAGATCAGAAATAAAAACTAATTTTATGCAATTTCATAATCTTCAAGCCAAGACAAAAAGAAAATATGCACGACAAGTGGGGCGTGGAGGTACACGTGGCAAAACATCTGGTCGTGGCACTAAGGGTCAAAATGCTCGCGCTGGTCGCAAGAAGCGACCAGAAATGCGCGATATAATTAAACGTGTACCAAAACTACGTGGTCGTGGCAAGTCTTCTTTAAAGTCTTTTCAATTAAAACTTCATGGAACTGCTCTCAAGGAACTATTAACTAAAAAAAAGTTAATGACTAAACCTAGACGCTAAAAGCTAATTTGTATGTCCAAATTTATTGATAAATTAAAACTTATTTTTGGCGATCAATCTCTTCGCAAGCGGGTACTTTTTATTCTCGGTATTTTGGCAATTTCTCGTTTATTCGCCATCATTCCAATTCCTGGTATTGATGTGACGCGTCTCCAAAGTCTCTTTGCTGGAAGCGAATTTCTCAATCTCTTAAATCTTTTTTCTGGTGGAGGTCTTTCAAATCTATCTATTGTCATGCTTGGTGTTGGTCCATACATTACAGCTTCGATTATCATGCAACTCTTGACTGTCATGGTGCCCAAACTTAAAGCCCTTTCTCAAGAAGAAGGAGAGGCTGGGCGACGTCGATTTACTCAATATTCCAGACTATTGACGGTGCCGTTAGCTATTATCCAAGGTTATGCATTTATCAAGCTTCTTCAGGGACAAGGTGTTCTTCCCCAACTTGCTCTCAATATTCTTTTAGTAGATATTCTAGTGATTGTTGCGGGTTCCATGCTTCTAATGTGGCTCGGTGAACTCATAACCGAATTCGGAATTGGTAATGGTATTTCCCTTATCATTTTTGCCGGTATCGTCTCACAGTTACCAACGACAACAAGTCAGCTCATCTTTACATTTGACATAGCGCAACTACCTATCTATATCGCTGGACTCGCCGTCACTCTTTTAGTCACTTGGGGTGTGGTGGTGGTGACGGAGGCAGAGCGACCTATTCCGATTACTTATGCTAAACAAGTTAGGGGGGGGCGTACCTACGGTGGCCTTTCCACCTATTTGCCTTTACGTGTCAATCAAGCTGGTGTTATCCCCATCATTTTTGCACTCTCCATACTACTTTTTCCTCAAATGATTTTTCAATTTCTGACTAAATCAAGTGTAGCTATAATAGGGGATGCTGCCAGTTTCGCCCTAACACTTCTCTCCAATAATTGGTTCTACACCTCGGCCTACTTTGTGCTAGTCTTTCTATTTACTTATTTCTATACCGCCGTTACTTTCGACCCTGATTCTATTGCTACTAATCTTCAGAAATCTGGCGCCTTTGTCCCCGGAGTGCGACCGGGTGAAGCTACTGCTGATTATATTTCTCGTATTCTTACTCGTTTAACTCTGGTCGGAGCACTTTTCTTGGGTATTATTGCTATCCTACCACTCATTCTGCGTTCTTTGACAGGTATCCAAGCTTTAGCTATAGGAGGTACGGCTCTTCTGATCGTTGTCTCGGTGGTAATAGATTTAGTAAAAAAGATTGACGCGCAGATTTCTGTAAGGGAATATTAAACAATGATAAAAACTTTTGTTCTCATGGGCATGCCGGGTTGTGGCAAAGGTAAACAAGCCAAATTTTTAAGCGAAAAGACTGGTTTTTCTATTTACTCTTCAGGGAATGAATATCGGAAGATAGCTGAAGGAAGTGATTTTGTAGCTGATAAAGTGAGGGGTATATTGGATTCAGGAGATCTTCAGCCGGCTTGGCTCTCCAACTTTTTGTTTCAGAAATCATTACTAAATCTTTTACCTGGTGATGGAATAATTTTTGAAGGTGCCGGACGCAAGGAGCAGGAGGCTAGGTTGTTTGCAGAGGTTTGTGACTGGTTAGGGCGGGATTTTAGAATACTTCATATTAAAGTTTCTGAAGCGTCTGTTTCCAAACGTTTGCATAAACGTCAAGAGATTGAGGGTCGCAAAGATGATAACCCTTCAGTCTTTCAAAATAGAATAAAAAATTTCTACGAGCATACCGCTCCGTCTATAGAGTACTTTCGTTCCATAAATAAGGTGATTGATATTGATGGTGAACCACTACCTGATGTGGTTTTTGCCGAAGTGTGGCAAAAAGTGTCTGCTCTATGATTAGACTTAAAACTCCGGAAGAAATAGAAATTTTGCGAGAAGGAGGTAAGAGACTCGCAGAAATCCTCTCTATCCTCGTCTTGAAAGTTTTACCCGGGGTCTTGGCATTTGAACTTGAAGAAGATGCACTACGATTGATAAAAGAAGGTGGCGATAAACCAGCCTTTCTGGGATACAGACCACAGGGTACTAGACGTCCATTCCCCGCGGCGCTCTGTGTTTCTATTAACGATGAAATTGTTCATGGTATACCAAATGAAGCAGAGAAAATTATCAAAGAAGGCGATATCGTGTCTCTAGATTTTGGCATTCTGCATCGCGGTCTTATTACTGATGCTGCTGTTACTATACCAGCAGGTATCATTGATAACGAATCAAAGAGACTTATTGAAACAACGAGAAAGGCGCTTGATATCGGTATTGAAGCTGCTCAGCCAGGTAATACTATTGGAGATATTGGTGCCGCTATAAGCCAGGCAGTAAAACCTACTGGTTTTACCTTGGCCGATGATCTTGTTGGCCATGGAGTTGGTTATAAAGTTCATGAAGATCCATATGTTCCTAATTTTGGTATTAAGGGAAAAGGAGAAAAATTAGTTCCAGGACTGGTTATCGCATTGGAACCCATGGTCAATGTCGGGAAACCTGCTAATAAAATCTTATCAGATGGTTATACTATTGTTACTCGCGACGGTTCTAGAAGCGCTCACTTCGAACATACGATTGCAATTACCGAGAAAGGAAATATAATACTAACTCAATGAAACACTTAAAAGAGGAAAAAACTTTTGTTCTTATTAAACCCGATGGTGTGCAGAAGGGGTTGATCGGGGAGATTATTAAACGTTTCGAACAGAGAGATTTAAAAATAGTTGCCCTTGAAATGTTTTATCCAACTGTAGAACAGATTGATAATCATTACCCTAAGGATGAGACGTGGATAAAACGCTTGGGAGAAAAGAGTCTCAGTACTTATGATAAATATAATATAGACGCCGCATCACTTCTTGGTACCAACAATCCGTCTGAAATTGGTAAAATGGTACGGAGCTGGGTCATTGATTACATGGTATCAGCACCACTTGTTCGTATGGTTGTGCAGGGTCTACATGCTGTCGACATGGTCCGAAAAATTGCTGGTTCCACCCTACCATATCAAGCCGATATGGGCACAATTCGAGGAGATTTCTCAAACGATTCACCTGCTCTAGCAAATAGTGAGAAACGGGCCGTGATGAACCTAATTCATGCGTCTGAGACACCCGAAGAAGCCAAACATGAGATAGCACACTGGTTTGGCGATTTTAAAGCTCATGATTATAAGCGATTTGGCGTTGATTAGCAGGTTATAAAATATTTTCAAAGAGAAGTCTATACTATATCAACTTGTTTCTTATTTTTATGCGCTACAATATCTCTAGGGTTATTTGAGGTATTATCTAGCTAAAATTTTTTTAGGGAGTCTTAATTGTTTTGTCCTTTGGGACAGATCTGCGGACACCCACCTAGTTTTGAAACTAGGGTATACCAAGATAACCCTACTTAAAATCCCAACTTAAGTTGGGATTTTAAGTACCCTGAACAAAGTCGAAGAGTTTGATATAATAAACCGATCAATGAGAAAAAATTCCCTTCTATACACGGCTTTTAGTCTGATAATAGTTCTTGGTACACTTCATTTCATCGCAGAAACTTTTTATTTATATTGGACTTTCTGGTGGCTCGATATCATGATGCATCTATTGGCGGGATTTTCTGGGGCATTAGTGGTTTTGTGGTTTTTGGGACCGTTTAATATTGTTAGATTGTTGACCATTACTCTTGTCTGTTTATTTATAGTAGCTATAGCATGGGAAATATTCGAATATGTCTATGACCTGACACAGTCTACGAATTATTGGCAAGACACGATACTCGATCTTATCGCTGATGGGATAGGAGCATTTCTAGCTTATTTCTATGTTAGCGAACAGACTCCAAAATCTTCTTGAGGGTTTCTGGATGTTTAAGAGCAATTTCAGCGAGAATTTTTCTATCAAGAGCAACCTCTTTCTTCTTGAGCATGGGAATAAATTTTGAATATGAGAGACCATGTTCTTTCAAAATAGCGGAGAGGCGTACGTTCCAAAGTCGTCGAAAATCACCCTTCTTATCTTTGCGATGAGCAAAGGAATAAGTGCCTGCGTGGACAATTGCTTCGTTCGCCTGTCTTTCTTTAGTGGAACGGCCAAATCGATAACCCTTCACCTTGCGGAGAATATTTTTTCTACTTTTTAATGCATCTACTCCTTTTTTTACTCTTGTCATAAGTTAACTAAGAAGCGACTTCTATTTTTATTGCTCATGTGGAATTCAGTTTTGCGCTTTTTGGCATATTGGGCCGCTCGGCGTTCCTTGGTATTGAAGTGGTTCTGCCCAGATTTTCGTGCCAAAATCTTGCCAGATTTGGTTATCTTCAATCTCTTTAAATATGATTTATTAGTCTTAATAGCCATACCGAGTCTACATATTACTGATTTTGAGCTGAATGTCCAATTTTTGTGCTTAAGCTCTTTCAATGATAGCAGACATACCTTTCGGACTTTTTTTTGCGGGATTGGCAACTTTGTAGTCAACACTTACAAATTTGAGCATACGCTCAATGCGTTCTTTTAAAAACTTCTCATCAAGATACTTGGCTCTGCCGGGCAAAAAAAGATCCACTTTAACGCGATTGCCTTCCGAGAGCCACTCGCTGGTTTTTTTAGCCTTAAGAATGAGGTCGTGGTCACCAGTGCCGAGTTTGACTTGTACAGTTTTCACTTCCGCGGAATGAGATTTTTTCGTCTGTTTAGACTTTTTATTTTCTTCGTAGAGATAGCGGCCAAAATCAGCTATCTTGGCCACTGGAGGAGTGGCATGAGGGGAAATCTCAATTAAATCTCCTCCGAACTCCTCGGTCTTTTTCAGAGCTTCCCCCAAAGTGAGGATACCAAGATTCTCTCCCTTCGGTCCGATAACACGAAGTTCGCGTGCTCTTATTTGCTGATTAATACGAGGTTGTTGCAACGTCTGTAGTATGACTTATCATCAATACTATTGTACACTATTACTTGATGGAATACAAACACAATCCGCCTACTCTAGCTGAATTAAGAACGTATAGAAAGCCCATCAAACATCCTCATCAGGAAGCTAGGGCCGCTTTCTCACCATTGGAGCGTTTCGCGGTTAAGATTACTCAAAGTGTCGGCACTATCGACTTCTTTTTCATTCTTGCTCTCTGGACGTTAAGTTGGCTCCTCTGGAATCTCTACGGACCACTCGAGTGGCACTTCGATCCGGCGCCGGCTTTTGTCATTTGGCTCTTTTCTTCCAATATTATCCAGTTGATACTTCTACCGCTTATCATGGTTGGACAAAATCTGGAAGGTAAATTTGCTGACCAGCGCGCTGAAGCAGATTTCGAAATCAATCAAAAAGCAGAACATGAAATAGAGGTGATTATTGCTCATCTTGAAAATCAAAACGAGTTACTTCTGGAGTTAATTAGAAAAGTAGAAAGGATGTAGTTTTTTATAATACCGAGATGATTAGTATAGAAGATTTTAAAAAGCTTGATATTAAGATTGGTCGAGTGAAATCTGTAGAAAAAGTTGACGGAGCAGATAAACTTTTAAAATTTATCTTCGATTTTGGCGGGGAAGAAAGACAGGTTATTTCTGGGATAGCAGAATTCTACACTGATTTGCCATCTCTTGTTGGTAAGGAAATGCCAGTTCTTGTGAATCTTGAGCCGAGGACGATTAGAGGTTACGAGAGTTCTGGTATGATTCTTGCCGCCAGCGCCGATGGCCGCCCAGTCATTCTTCATCCTGAGTCTGACGTTCCACCTGGTAGCTTGGTGAGATAAAGAAAAAAAGTCCTAAACTAATAATTTCTCTCGTCGTAGCCGGAGAACCAATCTTGCTTGAGACTTATTCCTTGTTTCTTCAAATCATCTCCTACGCTTTCTACCATTAGCTCTGGACCAGCGAGATAAAAAGTTTGATCGTGTGCTTGGGGCACGCGGCTAAGAATGTTATGAGTGGCAATACCCTCATCTATGATAGGCAGAAATGTAAACTCGGGATGTTTTTCTCTAAGTGTTTCAAATTCTTCACGAAACGGTATTTCGTTTGTACGGTTGAAATAGAGGAGAGTGGCATTAATCTTTTTGTTAGTGGCTTGACGCTCAAGTAAGATACTACGAAATGGTGTTATACCAATACCTCCTGCTATCAATACGACTGGCTTACTTGGTTCTTCTTCCCATATGAAATCACCCTTTAAACTACGTCTTTGAATCATCTCGCCAGGCATAAGCGCTTTGAGCGCTTGTTTAAATGTACTTGGAGAGATGCGAGTTGATAGATATATCATCTCCTCACTTGGTGCGGATGCAATGGTAAACCAGCGCTCTGTCTCAGTCTTAGTGTTACCCGCTCGCGGTAATATGTATTTCTGATATTGTCCCGCAATCCATGATAGTCCTCCGGTTTCAAAAACAAATGTCATGACATTGCCCGCTTCGGGTTTCGAGGCTATGAGTTTTATTGTAGAAATTGTTTTGTTTTCCTCCATATGTTTATTATAGCTTTTATCTTCGGTTTTCGAATTTTTTACATAGGCGTTTTACATAGGCGGGGGCTATGTAATCAGATGTGGCTTGCGTCTATTCCCGGCTAAGCTTTCCCACTTTGGCAGAGTAAAGAAGATAAATCACCAGAAAATACTAAGAAAACCCATTGATTTCAAATGCACTGTACAAGAAGAGTTTCTGAACTATCACAAAGGACTCTTACTTGATTGTGATGCCTTTAACAGCGAATTGATGGACTGGCTTATCTGGTACAACACCAAACGAGTTCACTATGCCTTCGATAACAAGATGACACCGGTACAATTTCTGTTATCATGGAAACCAAGCGAAACATTAGCAACTAAATTACCAGCAGAGTGCAAAAGTGGGTGGCCTTATACAGGAGCTGTTGAAAGATTGCATGATCAGTATTATAATGAAAATGCTTACAATTAAACGGTTTTGATTATGTCACAGGCCAAATGGAGATTATACACAGTTGCAATTCTTGGTTCGCTTCTTTTGTTGTGGATGTATTTTGATGCCTCTTCCAACCACAATATGACATTTGAAATGGCGGCAAGTTATGTTAATGGAAAAATTATACTTATAATATTAGTGCTCGTACTTGTATTATTTGGTATTTTTCAACCACAAAACGACAAGAAAGAGTTATTCCAGAACAATTCGCGGCTTAATAAACGAATAAATCCACTACGGTTGCTCTTGGTCAGCGCGCCAATTTTTCTACTAAGTTATGGCGCGAGCGTATATATGCCCATTAATAATTATATTATGACGATGTTGGTAGTGATTTTGCTTGGCGGAAGCGGCTTAATAGGCCTTGTCAGCATAGTTGAATTACTGGGTCGCGTTTTTATGAAAAGAGAATAGACACAATGATTTTGTTTCAAAAATAAACTAACGCGCAAATTCTCGACCGATTTTTCTCGATTTTTAGCGCATCATTCAATAAGTGGGATAAAAAAAATTTAAATAATTTGGAAGCGTGGCTGGGAATTGTAACCAGCCTCGCCCCGCCGCCTGCCGAACGCCCTCGGCAGAGACCCGCAGAAAAATGTTCCCATCCTTTTAAAAGAAAAAATCGGGGGCGCGCAAATTAAAAAATGTTGTATTACATAGACGAGGGCTATGTGATAATAAATCAGATACGTTAGCATAATGCTATAGCATTAAAGTAGCGTATATTTTTAGATAGCCCCCGCTTATGTAATTGTAATCAAACTAGACGAATTACTCTTTGAGTGTAAGATAAATTACATGAGTTTGGAACAGCCAAGTAGCCAAGAGGCCAATAAAATTTTTATTAATAAGTTGCGAAGTGAAATCGATAGGTTGGTAAAAGAAGGTAGAATTACAGAAGAACAAGGTAAGGGTAAGCTTGCAAGTGCAGAATTATTAGAGAAAGGTTTTTCTAATGATCCAGAATATGACGCCAGATTATTTGCAGGAGCTGGGGTATACGAGGGACAAGAAATGATTGATTTAGTTAAAGAAAAGAAATAGAACGAAGTCAACAGAAATACATAGGTGAGTCCT
>JAUSDP010000091.1 GCA_030650605.1 bacterium | reverse complement strand
AAACATTTTCTACGATCGTTGGCAATACGGATAATCTGATAAGTATCCGATATGTGATCACGCTTGATGTTGATACTGAGCTGCCTCGCGACGCGGCAAAAAAATTCGTCGCAACGATGGCACACCCGCTAAATCGTGCTCTATATGACGAAAATCACCAACGAGTTTGCGGTGGCTATGGGATTCTGCAACCGCGTGTGGCAGTGAGTTTGCCAGGGACAAATGCATCACGTTTCGAGCTGCTTTGTGGCGGAGACATTGGTATCGATCCATATACTCGATCCGTTTCCGATGTCTATCAAGACATATTCGGAGAAGGTTCTTTTATCGGAAAAGGAATCTACGAAATTGATGCGTTCGAGACTGCACTAAAGGGGCGCATGCCAGAAAACCGCATCCTTAGCCATGATCTATTAGAGGGATGCTATGCGCGTGCTGGGCTTTTGAGCGATGTGCAACTTTATGAGCGTCACCCGTCCAGCTATAACGCCGACATTCGCCGCCGCCATCGCTGGATACGTGGCGACTGGCAGATTGCAGCATGGTTGCTGCCGAGCGTACCGGGAGTACGCGATGCCCTAACGGGTAAGATCGTCAGGTACCGCAATCCCCTCTCTTCGTTATCACGCTGGAAATTAATCGATAATCTGCGTCGAAGCGTGGTTCCGATTGCGCTGACAATTTTATTGATTTGTGCCTGGATATGGTTGCGGCCCAGCTTGTTCCTGACAGGTGCTGCGATTACCGTTCTCTTCCTTCCTGCGACGTTTACATTCATTTTTGATCTTCTGCATAAGCCAAGCGATATGTTTTATCGCCAGCATTTTTTTAGTGCACTGGAATCTACGGGGCAACATTATTTTCACGCAGTGCTTACCTTGAGTTTCCTTCCTTATGAAGCTGCGATTAGTCTTGATGCCATTATTCGCACGCATTGGCGGATTTTTTTTTCCGGAAAAAAATTATTGGAATGGAATCCATCAAGTGAGTCGAATCAACAGGTAAAAAACGACCTGCTGTCCTATTTGAAAATGATGTGGTTTGTCTCATTAATTTCGCTTTTGATATTTACATATCTGCTGATGAACGAACCAATGAAGTTGACATCGGCTACCCCTGTGCTATTGCTGTGGCTGGCGTCTCCCTTAATCGCGTACTGGATAAGTCAACCGATAAAACCGCATCCGTTGAAACTGACATATAAACAAACGCAGTTTTTAAAGTCATTGTCGCGTAAAACATGGTTGTTTTTTGAAAATTACGTAAGTAAAGAAGATCATTATTTGCCGCCAGATAACGTCCAAGAATATCCCCTTGCAGTAGTAGCG
>JAUSDP010000085.1 GCA_030650605.1 bacterium | reverse complement strand
AAGCCGCATTGCAACATTGGCACCATCGGTCACGTCGACCATGGCAAGACCTCGTTGACCGCGGCGATCACCAAGATCCTGGCCGAGTCCGGCGGCGCCACCTTCACGGCGTATGACCAGATCGACAAGGCCCCGGAAGAGAAGGCCCGCGGCATCACCATCTCGACCGCGCATGTGGAATACGAGACGGTCAACCGCCACTACGCCCATGTGGACTGCCCCGGCCACGCCGATTATGTGAAGAACATGATCACCGGCGCCGCGCAGATGGACGGCGCGATCCTGGTGGTTTCGGCCGCCGACGGCCCGATGCCCCAGACCCGCGAGCACATCTTGCTGGCCCGTCAGGTCGGCGTGCCGGCCCTGGTGGTGTTCATGAACAAGGTCGACATGGTCGACGATCCCGAGCTGCTGGAACTGGTCGAGCTGGAAGTGCGCGAGCTGCTGAGCTCGTATCAGTTCCCGGGCGACGATATTCCGATCGTTCAGGGTTCGGCGCTGTGCGCCCTGGAAGACAAGCGCCCGGAAATCGGCCGCGAGGCGATTCTGAAGCTGATGGCCGAAGTCGACCGCTACATCCCGCAGCCGGAGCGCGCCAAGGACCGTCCGTTCCTGATGCCGATCGAAGACGTGTTCTCGATCTCGGGCCGTGGCACCGTGGTGACCGGTCGCGTCGAGCGCGGTGTGGTGAAGGTGGGCGAGGAAGTCGAAATCATCGGCATCAAGAACACCGTCAAGACCACCTGCACCGGCGTTGAAATGTTCCGCAAGCTGCTCGATCAGGGCGAGGCCGGCGACAACATCGGCGCGCTGCTGCGCGGCACCAAGCGTGAGGACGTCGAGCGCGGCCAGGTCCTGGCCGCTCCGGGCTCCATCACGCCGCACACCAAGTTCAAGGCCGAAGCCTATATCTTGAACAAGGAAGAAGGCGGTCGTCACACCCCGTTCTTCACCAACTACCGTCCGCAGTTCTATTTCCGCACCACCGACGTGACCGGTGTGGTGACCCTGCCGGAAGGCACCGAGATGGTGATGCCGGGCGACAACGTGTCCATGGAAGTCCATCTGATCTGCCCGATCGCCATGGACGAGGGTCTGCGCTTCGCCATCCGTGAAGGCGGTCGTACCGTCGGCGCCGGCGT
>JAUSDP010000068.1 GCA_030650605.1 bacterium | reverse complement strand
CCCAGATGCAGACCATCAATGCCATTACGCGCCAGATCGACGACAAAACCTGCTTCGACTAAACCTTGCTTGAGGTAGTCGCCGGTTTTTGCTTCATCTTCGACTACCAGAATCTTCATGTCGTGTTCCCAAAAATCTAATAATGCGATTATGCTCTTGCCATTACGTGGCTGGATCAAGATAACAAAAATGTAATCTCAAGGTTATCTTGCGGTGAAGGTATAGCCATTTCAGAAATAATAAAAGATATTTCCGACAACCAAGGAGTAAAAGTGATTTACTTTCCCCCATTTAAAAAATGGATATCCCCCCCCGCAACTATTCCTCACATTGGCTGAGGCACGGTTTCTTTCAAGACGAAAGTAGCTAATATTGATGGGTTTTGTCGCTTAGCGCGGCCAAGTTAAATTTTTAGCAGGTGCGTGCATTCACTCTTTAAACTGGGCGGATTTGACCTGCCGCACCACGATCGGTACGTCACGGTTGGCGTTGGCCGCATCAATCGCAGCCTTGTTGTCACTGCTCTTGTCCATCGCTATTTTCTCGGGAGCGCCATTGGTTTCTATGGTTTGTCGAAGAAGCGCTTCGCTGCAGCCATGGCGCGGTTTGCGGTGACCTCGCGGGTCGCCATTCAGGCATGCATTGAGGAACGCACCAACTTTCTACTGGTTCACTGAATTTTCGCAAATATCGGGAATATGTAACTTAGGCTTCGAGTAAAGCGGATGTGCCGCACCTTAAAAAACCTGTTTTTGCTCGGTAATTGCCGCATGGATAATTTCAAGTGACGACCCACGAAAATCATTACCGAAGGTATCCGTAGCAATTGCATCGACCGTATCCTTGACACCTCGACGGATTGCGCGAAAAGCTTTCATCCGCTCTTCACCAACAATGAACCAAGTGTTGTACACCGATTCTGGATCGGTTTTGTAACGCGTGATGAGATTTTTAGTCGATGAAGATTCCATATTAAAATGTACAAGCGAGCCGTAGATTCGACGGTTTTTTTGCTGACCCAATCACAGGTATTCCTCCGTCGCATTCAGGTAATAAGTGCAGGCATTATGAGCCTAAAGATGACGTAATCGTAATGTGCAGGAGATGTTCTCGTCAGTTGGCGTGACCTAAACTTGACTATAAGATCAGCCAATGATCTTCTCCAATTGGATTCAATTGGGGACACCAATATCAGGGAGTTCATCATGCGTTCATCTAAATTCATCCAATTGCTATTCATCGGCGCACTTACTGGCACGGCCGGTACTGCCTTTGCAACGCATACCATTGCGCCGTTTGGAAACCTCGCGTCGGAAACTACCGCGCAAAGAACGATTGCACTTTCACCTAATACAAAATATATCAATGTTGTACAGGGTGAAGTCATTAAATTTACGAGCGAAGGAAAATCTTTCACTTGGAACTTTGACACATTGAATACATTCAAATTTAATTTGGCGGATGTAGCACCAAAAGAGATGAATATTAAAAACATTCAAGTACACCTTAAGGAAAATCCTACCTATCGAAATTAAGACTCATCATTTTCAGTATGACGCAGTATCGTCAACAATATGAGCGAATGGCATGGATACCTTAATTTGCTGGAGGTATCCATGATTAGCCCAGTGCAAGCCAAGCGTCTCAAAAGTCGTTTACGATCAAGGACTAAAAAAAGTATTGTAAACGCATGGAAATTAAGGTTTACTGTTTCTAGTGTTGACCGTATGCAGCGCTCCGTGATAAATACTTGGCAGAGGTTCTGGGCTTATGTTCATTGGCCATTTGATGCGTTGCCCTGGGTGATGTTATCTCGTGTCCGAAGCGATGATGAGTACTGAGAGGTACTGGTGTCAAATGCAGAAGAATATGAACGCTTAGCGCGGATGATCGCCGTTATGCTGCTACTAGCTCAAGCAGATAACGGCCTGATTGCTCTTCATCGTGAGTAGGTAGATCTGGCGAAAAAAATGCATGAATTATTTGATTTCCGAGCTTGCGATCAGTAATAAAGGCGATCCAATTCCAGCAGAACATCTACCGCATATTTTTGAACGTTTCTATCGCGCTGATCCGTCACGGCACCGCAACCGTGAAGGTGCCGGATTAGGATTGGCCATACGCTCTCGATTGTGCGTGCACGTGGTAGTCAGATTGATGTGCATTCAGAAGTAGATAGTGTTTACTTTAATATTCGGATGCCATAATTGTTCCACTCGACCAAGGTAAAGAGTATGCCAGCGATTTATCTGATTGATCGTCGATGTGCCCACCAAAACGCCAAACTTGGTATGACTATCCATTGAGCAACTGGTGCCAGGCCTATACCAAAAATGGTAGGCATCGCTGACGTATAAGCCCAACTATGGGTTACCGTAGTATTGCGCCACTCACTAAAAACAGTATAACCAACACCAATAAAGATGGTACTGATGGCCACCTCTCTAAATCGACCGTACGGCCAATTTTCTGTTCCTACGAAAAGCAAGGAGAGCACTATGCAGAAGGTTCCTATCATTGCGTCACCGGCAGTGCAATGTAAGACCGCATAAACTATTTCTTGATAGTTTTCGTGAGCCCAGATTGTATAAAGAGGGAGTTGCAAAATTTCCCATAAAACATTGAACAGAATGAGAAAAAACAGATAACTTTTTAGGGATCGCAACCATGCAGATGAGGCTCTTGAAAACATATGCAATCTTGTCCTTCGTTGCTGATTAATTTTTGGAAGGCATATTCGTATCCTTCCGGTTTCTTTGAATTTTTACCTAGTAGCGATCAAGGTAGATCAATCAGTGATGAAGGGTGCTGTAGAAATCATCTGATTACAATATCCGTTCCAAATAAGCTATTTGATAGGAAAATGTCCTGGTTTGGCAAAACATAATGAAGTTAGGGTAAAAGCTTTGAATAAAACCAGACTATCCATAACACCTTCCTTTCAATGACAGCCACTACCGTGGCTACCTAATTTTTTAACGGGAGAATTTTCTGCCTGCGCTAAGTTTTGCAAAATGCCGCAATCTTTGATAGCTTGCGTGCTATGGCATAGTTGTCGGAGGGCGTTTAATTGGGTTTCTAATACTTGAAGTTCTTTGATGCGGAGGGCGACATGGTCAATATGTTTGTCAAGCAAAGCATTGACGGTGGAGCAATTATCTTCCGGCGCATCACGAAATTGCAATAAATTTCTAATTTCATCCAGGCTCATGTCCAGTGCGCGGCAATGGCGAATAAATTGTAAACGCTCCAAGTGTATCTCACCGTACAGACGGAAATTGCCCTGAGACCTTATCGTTTGCGGCAAGAGACCTTTTTTTTCGTAAAAACGGATGGTCTCCACCAAACAATCAGAGCGTTTTGCCAACTCGCCAATTTTAAATTCCATGTTTTACCTATCTTTAAAATATCGCTTGACTCTATACCTGCTACAGAGTGTTTAATACATACTATACCTTTTTATGGAGTCTCTATGACAAGCACAATGTATCGTATCGAGAATATGGATTGCCCGACTGAAGAGGCACTCATCCGTAGCAAATTATCGAGCATGCCGGGTGTTTCGCAATTGGAATTCAATATACTCAAACGCAAATTAACTGTACATCACAGCCTGGCAAACGTTGATGGAATAGATGCGGCACTAGCGGCGATAGAAATGCAGGTAGTGCAATGGACAGATGATAGCCCAGGTTCCAACACCTCAAACGCCGAGAAAAATAATCACGGCAATGCCTCTAAGGGATGGAAATTGCTGACGGTCGCATTGGTCGCCGCAATTTTCGCAGAAGCAATCGTATGGTTCGGTGGAGCAGATACTTCATTGCCCGTGATAGCACTCGCGCTGTTGGCGATAGGTTTAAGTGGGTTTGAAACCTATAAAAAAGGCTGGATCGCGCTGAAGAATTTCAATCTAAACATTAATGCCTTGATGTCCATCGCAGTAACCGGCGCAGTCATCATAGGGCAATGGCCAGAAGCTGCGATGGTGATGGTCTTATTTAGCCTTGCAGAAATGATCGAAGCTATGTCCTTAGATCGTGCCCGCAATGCGATTCGCGGCTTGATGGAAATGGCGCCGGAAACAGCCAAGGTTTTGCAAGCGGATGGCAGTTGGCAAGTGCTTGAAACCAAAGTCATTACGGTAGGAGCTTCAGTACGCGTTGCGCCAGGCGAGCGCATTCCGCTCGATGGCGAACTGACGCAAGGGCAATCTTCCGTGAATCAGGCACCAATCACGGGGGAAAGCATTCCGGTTGCCAAAACCATAGGAGATAAAGTGTTTGCAGGTACGATCAATGAAACCGGTTCGTTTGATTATCGTGTGACTGCGATACAAACCGACTCAACTCTGTCTCGCATTATTCATGCCGTAGAAGAAGCGCAAGGCAGTCGCGCACCGACGCAACGTTTTGTCGATAATTTTGCCAAAATTTACACGCCCATCGTATTTATACTCGCACTAGGCGTGATGCTGGTGCCGCCTTTGTTTTTCGGTTTGCCTTGGCTGATCTGGATTTATAAAGCCTTGGTGCTTTTAGTGATTGCTTGTCCTTGCGCCTTGGTCGTATCTACACCCGTCACTGTGGTGAGTGGGCTGGCAGCAGCGGCGAAAATGGGCATCTTGATAAAAGGTGGAGTGTATCTTGAAGAAGGACGCAAACTGAAATCTTTAGCCCTGGATAAAACCGGCACGATAACCTTGGGGAAGCCGCTAGTGACCGATACTTTCATGCTTGCCGATATGGATAAAGAGCGCTGTTTAAGACTCGCTGCAAGCTTGGCGGCTCGTTCAGATCATCCGGTATCTGGTGCCATAACACACTTTTGGATGGCGCGCGAACTTCCCACGCCTGTTTATGAATTGTCGAAGTTTGAGGCTTTGACTGGTCGCGGTGTAAGGGGGGAAATTGATGGTAAAAATTATTACCTGGGCAATCATCGATTAGTCGAAGAATTAAAAATCTGTAATGCTGCGACTGAAGCCGCTCTACAACGCTTAGAGGCAGAAGGTAAAACAGTGATTGTTTTGTGCGATGAAAAACAGCCTTTGGCCATAATTGCAGTGGCTGATACGGTACGCGAAACCAGTCGTCAGGCAATTGCCGAACTCCATGCTTTAGGTGTGCGGACACTGATGCTCACTGGGGATAACGAACTCACTGCCAAAGCCATTGCTAAGAACGTGGGAATTGATGATGCACGTGGCAATTTACTGCCAGAAGACAAACTCGCTGCGATCACAGAAGAAATAAATGGCTATGGCACGGTGGGCATGGTCGGTGATGGTATCAATGATGCACCGGCATTGGCGAAATCGAGTATTGGCTTTGCCATGGGCGCAGCGGGTACGGACACCGCTTTAGAAACCGCTGACGTCGCTTTAATGGATGATGACTTGCGTAAGATTCCACAATTTATCCGTTTAAGCCAAAACACTGCCGCTATCCTCAAGCAAAATATCGCCCTCGCCTTAGGGATTAAAGTGGTCGTGCTGGTATTGGCCATCATGGGTATCGCCAGTTTATGGATGGCGGTCTTTGCCGATATGGGTGCCAGCTTGATTGTGATTTTTAATGGTTTGCGACTAGTACGTCCCAGCAAATGAATTTTAATGTCTCCTATTTTTAACCTATAATGCCGCCATGTTCAAAAAGTTCATCCTCATGTTAATTGTCACTTTCACACTTCAGCTTAGCTGGACGGTGGCAAGTGCCTATTGCCTGCATGAGACGGATAAAACATCGCAGCATTTTGGTCATCACCCGCATCAACATCAGCAGTCGCAACAAGAAAATCAAGAGGCCGATCATGCTGACCAGAAAAAATCTGGCGCAAAGAAATCGAGTACACATCCTGATTGCGCAAGCTGCACCCATGCAAGCTCGGCATTTGCCACGTTTCATGTTGAATTGATGCATTTAGCACCGCAAATTTACCAAGTCAATTTATCTCAACTTCAGACCCCAATCCCCTTTCTGGGCAAGCCTGAACGTCCGAAATGGCAAGCCGCCGCCTAAATCCGGCGTGCTTCTGTCTATTTAATATCTCTTATTTGTAAGTCTGGTTTCAAGACCTTGACAGCGCATTGCTGGATTCTTCCTTTTCGTTTATTCAGGAGAATTCTATGCAAAAAATATTTTTACCGCTCAATTTGGCGGCTGTTTTACTTTGCCCGACGTTTGCTTATGCGCAAAATGAGGCGCAAAATCCGGGAAGAATTTCAACCCAGACATCCATGCAAAATACTGAGACGATGCGTCCCGTTTCAGACACGCTGACCATCAAAACAGCTATAGCAACTGCGATGACAAAAAATGCCGACATCGCTGCGGCGCGGCGTGAAATCGATGCGACTGATGGGGCGTTACGTCAAGCCGGCATTATTCCTAACCCAGAGTTGTCCACCCTATTTGAAGATGCGCGGCAAGAGAGTCGTAGCACAACAATTCAAATCAATCAAGCCATTGAACTGGGGGGGAAGCGTTCTGCCCGTATCACAGCGTCGGAACGTAGTCGAGATGCCGCACGTAACGAACTGGCGATTAAGCAGGCAGAGATTCGTGCCCAGGTCACTGCTTATTTTTATGATGCTTTGATTGCCCAGGAGAGACAGCGTATTGCACTCGCCTCGCTGGAGTTAGCGCGACGTGCTAGTACGGCAGTGAGTAAGCAAGTGACTTTGGGTAAGGTGCCGCCGCTAGAGGAAACCAAGGCGCGCATTGCCGAATCATCGATACGGGTCGAGCTAGCGCAAGCCAGTGGTGAATTAATCCTGTCGCGCAAACGCCTTGGTGCGATGTGGGGTGCTAATTTGTCCGATGCTTTGGTGTTATTGGGGGATTTTTCAGGCGAGTTAAGTGGCTTGCCGCAACTACCATCCATGCCAAATTTGCTCAAAGGTATGGAACAAGCTCCGCTGATGCTGCGTGCCAAAATGGAAGTGAGCAAACGTCTGGCCTTGGCCGATCTGGAACGCGCCCGTCAAATCCCGGATTTAACCCTAAGTCTCGGATCTAAACGAGACCAATCTACCGGGCCACAAGCGGGACGCAATCAGGCTATCGTCGGCCTCTCTATCCCATTGGCGCTATTTGACCGGAATCAAGGAAATTTGCAAGAGGCGCGTAGTCGTGTTGATAAAGCGCGTGATGAATTGAGTGCGACAGAAATACGGTTGCAAAGTGAGCTGCTACAAGCACATCAACGACTCAGTCTGGCACGTGACGAAACGCAGCTCTTGCAAAAAGACTTATTGCCAGGTGCACAGCAAGCTTTTGACACGGCCTTAAAAGGCTTTGAATACGGCAAATTTAATTTCTTGGATGTACTCGATGCTCAGCGCTCTTTATTGCAGGCAAAAGCGCAATATCTACGCAGCCTTTCTGAGGTGCATAGAGCTGCCAGCGATATTGAACGCCTATTAGGTGACAGTGAATTTAACCTGTACACCACGACATCTTCTTAACAAATATTTAGGCTTTAGGAGTCACTATGAATTATCCATTTTTAAAATCCAAGCAAGGCTTGGCAATCGCCATCGTTATTCTCATTGGTGTCGTACTGGCGGCCTTAATCCTTTTTTCAAGCAAGGAAAAAGCGAGTGCTGATGAGCATGACGATCATGCGCAAGTCGCTGATCACAAGGGTGATGATGCTCATAAAGACGACCATAAAGATGAAAAAAAACATGTAGCCGATGCTAAGGAAAAAGCGGAACCAGAGAAAAATGTCACTCAAAAAGGGCCGCACGGTGGCAAGCTGTTTAATCTACATGGCTATGCACTGGAGGTGACTATTTTTGAGCAAGACTCGCCACCCGAATTTCGTGTGTATACCTATCAAGACGGCAAAGCATTAGCCCCAGGTGTGAGTCCGGTGGTCATTACCTTGAAGCGTCTTGGTCGGGAACCGCAAATCATCAAATTTGCCGCCGAAAAAGACTACCTCAAAGGTAATACGATTGTCGATGAACCCCATTCCTTCAAAGTCGTTATCGACGCTCAATATGCCGGCAAATCCTACCAATTTGGCTACGAACAAATTGAAGCGCGGGTGCAAATGAGTGCCAAACAACTCCAGCAAAATGGCGTGGAGATTCAAACAGCCGGTCCGATGAAATTGCAAAGCACCCTCAATTTGTTAGGTGAAGTCCATTTAAATGAAGACCGACTGGTGCAGATAGTGCCGCGTGTGGCAGGCATGGTGGAATCGGTCGCCGTCAACGCTGGTGACAAGGTCAGTAAGGGGCAACTATTGGCGGTGATTTCTAGTCAAGCCTTAGCCGATCAACGCAGTGATTTACTGGCAGCGCAAAAACGTCAGGCTTTAGCACGCAGCAATTTTGAACGCGAAAAAAAGCTGTGGGAAGAAAAAATTTCGGCGCAACAGGATTTTTTGAATGCGCAAAATACCCTGCAAGAAGCCGAAATTACCTTCCAAAGTGCGCAGCAGAAATTGGCATCACTTGGGGTGACACTGCCATCAAATACGAATTCACTGGGCAACTTAACCCGTTATGAAATTCGCTCACCGATCGCCGGTACGATCACCGACAAACAGATCGCCACAGGGCAAGCCTTAAAGGAAGATGCCGCAATTTTTACGGTAGCCGATTTAACTAGCGTGTGGGTTGAAGTCACCGTACCGGCCAAAGATTTACTGCAGCTCAAGTTGGGGCAAACCGCCCAAGTTAAGGCTAATGCATTTGAAGCGACGGCCAACGGCAAACTCAGCTATATCGGCGCCTTAGTTGGTGAGCAAACCAGAAGTGCCAAGGCACGCTTGGTATTGCCGAATGTGAAAGGCTTGTGGTATCCCGGCTTAACCGTGAGTGTGCTCCTGCAATCAAACGAGACAGATGTTGCTGTTGCCGTCGCGAATGAAGCCATCCAAAGTATGAAAGAAGTCCCCAGTGTTTTCGGGCGTTATGGCGATGCCATTGAGGTGCGCCCATTGGAGCTTGGACGTAGTAATGGCAAATTTACCGAGGTCATTAAGGGCTTACAGGCAGGTGAAGCGTATGTCGCCAAAAACAGTTTTTTAATTAAGGCCGATATTGGTAAATCAGCAGCTAGCCACGATCACTAGGAAATCATCATGAAACAGATTATCGCAATGATACAACCGCATCGTTTAGAGAGTGTGGAACAGGCTTTACATCACATGCCGCATTTGCCAGGTTTTACGCTATTGCAAGGTCGAGGCCATCCGCGTGGGCAAGGCTCAGATCATGCGTTTATTCCGACGGAATGGAATCCTGATGCCCATGACCGCATCGTACTCATGATGTTTTGTGAGGATGCCTTAGCGCAATCGCTGGTCGATACCATACGCCAGGCAGCATATACCGGCAATGCCGGTGACGGCTTGATCGCTATTACGCATGTTGAGAGCCTGGTACGCATCCGTACCGGCGAACAAGATGATGCCGCTGTGTAGAACATAAAGAAAGATTACATCATGTTTGAAAAAATCATCCGCTTTTCTATTGATCAGCGTTGGATGGTAATGATGATTACCCTGAGTTTGGCACTACTTGGCGTATTCAGTTACCAGCAATTGTCGATTGATGCAGTACCAGACATTACCAATGTTCAGGTACAAATTAATACTTCCGTTCCCGGTTATTCTCCTTTAGAAGCAGAACAACGCGTGACTTTCCCGATTGAAACCGCGATGGCCGGTTTGCCGCATTTGCAACAGACCCGATCAATCTCCCGTTATGGTTTGTCGCAAGTGACCGTGATTTTTAAAGATGGCACCGATATCTATTTCGCCCGGCAACTAGTCAATGAACGCATCCAAGAAGCCAAGGGCAAATTGCCTTCCGGGGCTGAACCGTCGATGGGGCCGATTTCGACAGGATTGGGCGAAATCGTAATGTGGACGGTAGAGGCAAAAGAAGGTGCCTTAAATACCGCTGGCGCTCCTTACACTGCCACCGATTTACGTGAAATTCAAGACTGGATCGTCAAGCCGCAGTTACGCAATGTGGCGGGTGTGACAGAAATTAATACCATCGGTGGCTTTGCCAAAGAATTCCATGTTGCACCACTGCCAGAAAAATTAGTGGGGTATGGTTTAACTTGGCAAGATGTCGTTAGCGCCTTGGAAAAAAATAATGGCAATGTAGGTGCAGGCTATATTGAAAAGCGTGGAGAACAATTCTTGATACGTGCACCGGGTCAAGTTGGCTCGATTGAGGATATTAAAAACATCGTGGTCGCCAATGTGCAAAAAGTACCGGTGCGCATCAGTGACATCGCCCAGGTCGATATTGGTCAAGAACTGCGCACTGGTGCAGCGACTGAAAATGGACGCGAAGTCGTACTCGGTACCGTGTTTATGCTGATTGGTGAAAACAGCCGCAAGGTATCGCAAGCCGTTGCCAAAAAGTTAGAAGAAATCAATCGCAATCTTCCAAAAGGAATTCTTGTTTCTACGGTATATGACCGGACTATTTTGGTCGATAAAGCCATCAATACAGTGAAGAAAAATCTGTTTGAAGGTGCCTTGTTGGTGGTGTCCATTTTATTCCTATTTTTAGGCAACATCCGTGCTGCGATAATTACCGCGATGGTGATTCCATTAGCGATGCTATTTACTTTCAGTGGCATGGTGGGGAACAAGGTTAGTGCCAATTTGATGAGTTTGGGCGCACTCGATTTCGGGATTATCATCGACGGTGCAGTGGTGATTGTAGAAAATTGCGTCCGTAGGCTGGCGCACGCGCAAGGGCTGGCGGGACGCAGCTTAACCCGCAATGAACGCTTCCACGAAGTCTTTGCAGCGGCAAAAGAATCGCGTCGTCCCTTGTTGTTTGGGCAGTTGATTATTATGGTCGTGTACTTGCCGATTTTTGCGCTCACCGGCGTGGAAGGAAAGATGTTCCACCCGATGGCATTTACGGTCGTCGCGGCATTGATTGCCGCCATGATTTTGTCGATCACATTTATCCCTGCTGCGGTGGCCTTATTCATTGGTCAAAATATCAGTGAAAAAGAAAATCGTTTAATGCTTTGGGCCAAGCAAGCATATCAACCCATGCTGACTTTTGTCATGCAAAGTAAAGCACTGGTACTCAGTATTGCGCTGACCGTGATGATACTCAGTGGTTTATTGGCGACGCGCATGGGTAGCGAATTTGTTCCCAGCTTGAATGAAGGCGATATTGCACTACATGCTTTACGCATTCCTGGTACCAGTTTGACGCAGGCGATACAGATGCAACAGGAACTCGAACGCACCATACGCACCTTCCCTGAGGTCGATAAGGTGTTTGCCAAACTCGGTACAGCAGAGATCGCTACCGACCCTATGCCGCCGAATGTGGCGGATACCTTCGTGATGTTAAAGCCGCAAAGCGAGTGGCCAGATCCTTCGCGCAGCAAAGATGATTTGGTGGCAGCTTTGCAAAAAGCCGTAGCGCAGGTGCCGGGCAATAACTATGAATTTACCCAGCCAATTCAGATGCGTTTTAATGAATTGATTTCGGGTGTGCGTAGTGATGTTGCGGTCAAGGTATTTGGTGATGATATGACTGTCATGAATAACTCGGCGCAAGAAATTGCCGAGGTGCTCGAAAAAATTTCTGGTGCCGCTGATGTCAAGGTCGAACAGACTACAGGTTTGCCGATGTTGAGTATTCAAATCGACCGCGAAAAAGCGGCACGATTGGGTTTAAATATCAGCGAAGTGCAGGAAGTGATCTCCAGTGCCGTAGGCGGAAAAGAAGCTGGCACCCTGTTTCAGGGCGATAGACGCTTCGACATTGTGGTGCGCTTACCTGAACATTTGCGTAGCGACATCACCGCAATTCAACGCTTACCGATTCGTTTGCCTGCAATTGACAATAATTCACGGCAAAATTTCGTTACCTTAGGTGATATCGCTACGATGGATATGACCCCAGGACCAAACCAAATAAGTCGTGAAGATGGTAAGCGGCGAGTGGTGGTCACGGCGAATGTGCGCGGGCGAGACATAGGATCGTTCGTCGCAGAAGCGCAGCAACAACTGGCACAAAAGGTGAAAATTCCGGCCGGTTATTGGACGACCTGGGGCGGTACTTTTGAGCAATTACAATCGGCCACACAGCGTTTGCAAATTGTCGTGCCGGTGGCATTGTTCTTGGTATTTATGCTCTTGTTCGTCATGTTCGGCAATGTGAAAGATGGCTTGTTAGTCTTTACCGGCGTGCCGTTTGCCTTAACTGGCGGAATCGTCGCACTCTGGTTGCGCGACATTCCCTTATCCATTTCAGCAGGCGTCGGTTTCATTGCTTTGTCGGGGGTGGCGGTACTCAATGGTTTAGTGATGATTGCCTACATTCGCTCCTTGCGAGAAGAAGGTTTGCACTTGGATGAAGCGGTTAACACCGGTGCCATGACCCGACTGCGACCAGTATTAATGACGGCATTGGTCGCCTCTTTGGGCTTCATTCCTATGGCATTGGCAACGGGTACCGGTGCTGAGGTTCAACGTCCGTTGGCAACCGTGGTGATCGGAGGGATTTTATCCTCAACCATCTTGACGCTACTCGTATTGCCTTTGCTGTATAAACTTGTCCATAAAAAGTCTCAGCCGAGTTTGCGTAATTTGGAATCGGATGTGGAATCTGTGCCTGATTCTGCATAAGAAAAAAGACTTGGCAATGCATCATTATTTGCATTGCCAAGTCAGCTTATTGTTTGTCGTTTCTTGTTACAGTTTTTTCTAATTAAGATAGACCAAAAAAGGTCTGAATTTAATGGAGTTAACTATGAATCCAATAGAGAAATCTTCGGCACTCGCTTCAACCGCTATCAATTCTGTTTCCAATGACAAATTGAGATCGGTTACGCCTGCGGGAAAAGCTTTCGCGGAAGCATTAGCAAAAGTTAATGGGCAGTCCTCAACTAGTACGAATACACCACCGCTTAAGCTTAAGGATAACTTTAATGAACATCCGTTATTAATCGCGTCTCAGTCGCATATCAATCCACCCGTTGCTAAGAATGAGGAAGAAGATAGCGTACACGAGCGTGCTGTAGCACTTAGGGCATTTCGTCAAGAAGTACTGGCATCCAATATTGCCAATGCCGATACGCCAGGCTACAAAGCGGTTGATTTTGACATTAACGAAGCAATGCGAACGGGTAAATATCCTCGATCCATAGAACTAAAATATGTGGTGTCAGCACAAGGCAATATTGATGGAAATACGGTCGATATGGATATCGAACGGGTTAAGTTTATGGAAAACCAAATAATGTACAACTTTGCAGTGGATCGCGTGCGCGGGCATTATAAGGATATGGAAGACTTATTGAAAAATACGCCATATTGAAAATTGGGGGGCAATATTAACCTGCTAGTGCAGTTTGAATGCACTGCCATTGAGTTGGCGCCGACCTGATGCACATGCGTGGAGCAGAGAAGTCAGTTGATGTTGCTGTGTTAAGGTCGATATCGCCAGTGCATTAAGTCCAGAAGTGTCATACATAGTAGGGTCTGCGCCGACGGCAAGGAGTATGTCCACCACTTTAAGATGCCCTTTATAGACTGCCCAGAACAAAGGCGTTTCTCCTTTTTGGTTACTCTTATGAGGATCGGCACCGCTCTCAAGCGCGACCCTTAATGCCTCGTCCCTTCCGTTGTAGGCAGCCCACATCAAAGGAGTCCATCCCAGAATATCTGACGTATTTATATCGGCGCCATTTGCCAGCAGAATTGCGACGACACGATATTTCTGCTGATAGAGAGCATGGGAAAGTGCAGTAATTCCTTGCGAATCCGCGCTCTCAATGGTGAACCCATCTCGTACCAGCCTCAGTATCAGATCCGCGTCGTCAGTGCGTACTGCGGTCAACATGTCAAACCATTTTTTGTGAAGACGGGTCATATCAAAAGCCTCAATCAATTTTTGGAAACTATTGCCTGATGCTAAATTTATCGACCTTTTCTAGAAAAACTTGATACGAACCGACTGATACATGTTAGTTCGACTACAATCGAGTGAGTGAAATTGTCAATACTTACGATTTGATGGCACGAAACGGTTGAAATAACTTATTGCTCTGTAGGTAATCGTCGACGTATCCACCAAAAAGAAAAACTTGGTATGACTATCCATTGCGCGATTGGCGCTAAACCGATGCCAAAAAATGTAGGCATCGCTGACGTATAAGCCCAACTATAGGTTACGGTAGTATTGTGCCATTCACTAACGACAGTATAACCAACGCCAAGCAAGATGGTACTGATGGCCACCTCTCTAAACCGACCATACGGCCAAGTTTCGGTTCCCGCGAAAATCAATGACAGCACCAGGCTAAGAGTTCCTATCATTGCGTCCCCAGCAGTGCAATGCAGAACCATATAAACTATTTCTTGATAAGTTTCATGCGTCCAGATTGTATAAAGGGGAAGTTGCAAAAACTCCCATAAGATATTGAACAGAATGAGAAAAAACACGTAACTTCTTAAGGATCGCGACCATACTGATGAGGCTCTGGTAAACATGTATAGTCCTATCCTTTATGGTGATTAATTTTTGGAGGATATATTCGTATCCTTCCGTTTAGTGGCTTGTGCTTGCAGTTCCGCCCGTTCCTGGATCAGGATAATTCTTTCTTGATCAAGCTTTTCC
>JAUSDP010000063.1 GCA_030650605.1 bacterium | reverse complement strand
TGGCAGAAAACCAGTTATATGGGCACTCGGGGTAAGGTCGTTGTGGAGAAAATAGGTTTTGCCTATGCGACGCGGTGCAAAAAGCGCGATTGGTCTACCGGGTTGACTTTGAAGCATAGCCAAATATGCTTTTGCAAGTTGGCTAATTGTGCCCATCCCCTCGAAAAGGTAAAAGTTTCTTGATGGCAGCAAATTTAGGCCAGCGACCCCTCATCATCCGCGTCTAGTGCAGTTTTCCAATATCCAGGTTCTGCATATCGCGCTGCCAATGCGTCCAAGTCAGGTATGGGCGTTTCTGCCGTAAAATCAAATTTACCAATCATGTTCACGTGACGCCACGCGACTGGTGATACGCCCCGTAAAACATTAATCGCGGCTTCATCCTCGGCATCGCGTTTTTGATCATATACTTTGGACAATAACAAGGTATTGTAATAGATGATCGCATTGGCAATTAAGCGTGCGCATTCATTCCAGATATGCTGCTCTGCTTCAGTTTTAACCCGAAATTTTCCACCATTGACATAGGAAACCGACTTGCGAAATCGATGGTAAGCCTCGCCCCTATTCAATGCCTTTTGCACGCTTTGCCGCAAAGTTACGTCGTCTATGTAGTCAAGAATGTAAATTGTTCGGCAAATGTTATCCAGTTCCCATAGCGCTTTCTTGGTTTGATTTTGGCGTGCGTAGCTGCTGAGTTTTCGAACGATTGTCGCTTGTGTAACGTCTTTCTGCGCTAATGATGCCAGGATGCGTTGAACATTGGGCCACTCAGTGATGATGATATCTTCGTATATCTTGCGCGATGGTTTGATCAGTAGATCGCCATAGTCCTTAAGGTTTTGAAAGCCAACCAATTTTTCCATCTTTTTATGTAAATTACGATACCGTGGCGCAAACTGATATCCGAAAGCTTTCAAAATGAAAAAATTTACTTGATTTGTTCCATGCGTGTCCGTGGAATGTAGATCCGGTTTGATGTCTGAGGTGTTGTTGTAAAGAATATCAAACACATAGTGACTCTCGTGTTCGTGTGTCCCTATCACCTTTGCATTAATAGGTACATGGTTGGCTACAATGGTGTATCCACTGACTCCTTTATGTAGCCCAAAATATTTGGGCGAATACCGGGAATTAGCCGTATTAATTTGAGTTTCTATCCGCTGTCCATCACTGCTGGAATGCACTTCATCGCGGATCTCGAATAGGTGAAATGCCGATAAGGATGCGGTCGCATTGCTGATCACGTCATTGGATGCGTGGAGTGTTTCCTGACGTAAAAAATTACGTGCGGTATTTAAAAGTGAGGCAAAATTTAAGCCTGAAACCTCAGCCATTTTTCCTAATCCCATATTGGTTCCCATAGCAACGATACAGGCAAGCAGCTCCTTTGGATCAGGGTCGTGTTTCACATAGCGATCAAGTACATGCGTGAATGAATTCAAAAAGCCGGTACGCTGATGGACAAACCACAGAAGATCGGCGACGCCTATGCCCGGAAGTTTGCCGTAGAACGGGCTGTTGACAGGTTCCTCCTCACTTGGATAGAGTAATGCCCATTTCTTTTTTTCGCCTCGGCCGCTAACCTTGATGTGTTGATTGACTGCGTCCGTAATGCGTTGATTGACTGCCTGGATTTTTGTCTCAAGCTCAACCTGAAGTTGTTCTAACGTTTGCTCTATTGGGGCAATCAGGATTGCGGCTCCGATTTCCTGCAGGATCGCATCCTTGTTCTTCCAGCGTTCTTCACTGATTAAATCATCTTCGAAGCGTCTGAACTCAATACTATCCTTGACAAATAAATTGCCAGCCTCCAATGCGTTGCGCAGTAAACGATAGAGCAGGAATTCATAGCGATCGATATCCAATGGATTTTCTTCATCACCGTCTTTGCTATCCGTGCCTTCAACAGCTGGAAAAAGATAAGGTTGCAGGGATTTGGGAATAACATCCGTTGGAAACAGCGATAGCTTGGTCTGGCGTGGTGATTTTCCTTGCCGAAGCAGATCCTGTAGAAATTTTACTGCGTCAAGAAGTGGTGTTTCTTCAACCCTGCCAGCAAAATCGAGTACGCAAAAAAGATGCCGTATGTTGCGCTTGAATTGACGGGACAGGGATGCGTAATATGCCCATTCAAATGCCGTCTTATCAAACTCGATATTTTGCAAGTACTTTGATACAACAGGAAATTGCTCTTGTTCCAGCAAGTTGAATGCTTGCGTTTTAACTTTGGAAAACGGAGCATCTTCAGGAATGGAAGTATCAGTAAAGAGACCTAGTACTTGTCCTGCACCCTCAAGATACTCGGCCATGTCCTCCATGGATTTTTGCAGCGCATCATCGGAGGCGTGCTTGGCTTCACTTTCGTATTGATGAACTAGGTAAACAAACGCTTCAATAAGGTTGTCGTTGATTTGACGGAAGCGATGATAAGCGAAACATAATAAATACAATCGCGTCGCTGCTGGTGCCATTCGCCGCATTTTGTACACCGTGTAAAATTTTACAAGAGAGGCATAGTATTTTCCGCTTTCTACTGATAACCCTGCGTTTGTCAGAAACGTCCGCGCGAAATCGTGCAGTGGCTGAAAAAACTTGCGCCGGTCGACTTCCTGTTTTAATTCTTTATTACTAAAGTCCCTCGCTTCGCGTTTTAAGGCACTAATACGGTATACATTTTCATCCGCCTGCAAAAGCGCATCGAGTTGCTCTGTCGTCTCCGATGTCAGATTTTCGGCCAATAATTTGGTTATCCGATTGCGTTCGCTAGTAACTGCACGACCGACTAGATCCTGTAA
>JAUSDP010000054.1 GCA_030650605.1 bacterium | reverse complement strand
GGAGCAGCACATGAAGGTCAAGCTCACGAGCGAGCTGTGGCACAGCCGGTCCGTGTACCGGACCGGTGAGGTGATCGACACGGAGACGGCGGGTCTGGACGATGTCCAGCTCGCCGCGCTCCTGGCGGCCGGATCCGCCCTGCCGTGGGAGCCGGTGGCGGTGGTGGACGAGGCGAGTGATCTGGCGGCGGCCCAGGCGGCACTCGCGGCGGCTCAGGCCGCCAATGAAGGACATCAGCGGGAGCTGTCCAGCCTGCGTGCGCAGGTAGCGGAGCTGGACCGCAAGGGCAAGCCGCTTGCGGACGGAACCGACCGGTACAGGCGCAAGTTGGTAACGGACAGCAACCGGTAGGCAGGCCGTCCGCCCGCACAGCTTCGCCGCGCTTCGCTGCTCCGACGCGGCGGGGGCGGTACGTGAGGGGGTCTGGGTTCGCCCGGCCCCCTCGCTGCCGTACGGGGCCGGTAGGAAGGCGGAAGGGGAGACCATGAGCGACGTGACGCGCGGGTATCAGAGCGGGATGGAGACGACCACCGTCGTGATCGCCAACGGCGGCACTCTCTCAGCAGCGAGTGACCTCATGGGCAAGACGCTGGTGGGGGTCATCACTCCCGCGGCATGGACGGCAGGGGCCATCAGCTTCGACGTGAACGCGGACAGCGGCAGCACCTTCTACCCACTCTACAACCAGAGCGGCGAGGTGAGTATCGCCAGTGCGGACATCGCCACTGCCGCGGCCCGCTGGTTCAGCGTCGAACCGTCCGATTTCGCGGGCGTGCGGGAACTGAAGGTCCGCTCCGGGCTCAACGGGGCGACGGTAGCGCAGGGCGCCGAACGCACGCTGACGCTGGTAGTGAGGTCGCTTTGAGCCGCTTCTTCCACCGCCTCACCCCGATCTGGCGCGGGGGCCTTTTCCGGCGGCGCGTGAACTCGGGCATCCGCACGTACAGCCTCGACTTCAGTGACGCGAACAACAGTTTCTATCTCGGCCAGTTGGGCGGAGGGTAAACCGTGGCTGACAATATCGCAGTCAAAGACCAGGCAGGCACGACGCGCACCATCCGCGCGACGGACAACGCCGCGGTCCACGTCTACCACAGCGTTCCGTCCAGTGCGGGGGGCGTGGCGCTT
>JAUSDP010000049.1 GCA_030650605.1 bacterium | reverse complement strand
ATAAATAGAAGTGTAGGATTTTGAATTCTTGCTTTCGCAAAAATATCTTTAACCTCTTGCGCTCCGCTTCTGACGTAGCTCGAGCCGATTTCGGCCCCCAGAAACGCAATGAAGTTCATGTTGGCCTCCCCGGCGGTCGCCCTCGCAAGGAGGGTTTTTCCGCATCCCGGAGGCCCGATCAGAAGCATGCCGGTCGGTTTTCTGATATCCCACAGTTCGGCCTCTTTCGGGTTCTTGTAGAGGGCCACCACATCGCGAAGTTCCTCAATCGCCTCTTCCAGTCCGCCGACATCTTTGAACGTCGTAGTCTCATCGGTGATGACGTGTCCTCCGATATCACCACTCCGGAACGAACGCCTGACCTCGAGCAGCATATCCCAGTTCGAGAGCGTAATGACGGCAAGCGCAATGAAAAGAGCTACGGCAATGATCCAATGCTCTGCTAAAGGCATCAATAGTATCAATATGAGTTCTACGACATAGAGTATTTTTATCCAAAGAATCTGGTCTTTCGAAAAGAATTGTGGCTCCTCATTTTTTTCATTTGCCGTAGGTGCTTTTGCCTTCAGTTTTTTTGATCGTGCGCCGCGGAAAAACAGAAAAAGAGCAATAAGAGATGATATCGCAATACCTGAAAAGATTATGAAGAAAATAGGAAAGCCGTCATCTTCCGACTGCGCAGGAGTCTCGACATTAGGTCTGGCGGTAGTGCCTTCACCCCGCGCACAGATCATCATTCCTGGGCGACCCGCTACTTCATTACAGATAAATGTGCTGCCGTTTTGATGAGAATGTTCAGAGCTATCCGATTGTTGAGCTGATGCCGGCACTAGCCCAATCGCAAAGTAAAAGCTCATGATACATGTTAGTACCTTCGTGCGGTTTTGCATTGCGTTGGCGTTGTTAAGGAGCACTCGCCATACAGTAATATATTCTTATATACAGCACAACATCTTGACGTAAGACCACTCACAGGGCATCTCCGTCTTGCGGATAGGCGTTTTTCCTACTATAATAATTCTGTTCTAGGCCGTGGGTACGTGGTAGGCGCCCGGAATGTCCCGTTACTTAGCCGATTCCTGTGCCATTCGGGTTTGCTCCCCTAGTTATTATATGGGCCTTTAGTCCCGATTTCACTTGCGCAGTGCGCAAATGTGAAATCGAGGATCCGCGATTTTATAGCAGTGCTAAAAGCACTGAAAAAATCGGGACACAGTGGTAGTGCGCCCGGTTTGTTCACCCTCCCACTTTTTGGGGGCCGTTAGCACAGTGGTAGTGCGCCCGGTTTGTTCCCCCTCCCACTTTTTTGGGGGCGGTTAGCACAGTGGTAGTGCGCCCGGTTTGCATCCGGGCTGCGGGAGTCCGATTCTCCCACGGTCCATAATTTTAAAGTGGGAGGGCAAGTCCGGGATGCGGGAGTCCGACTTGTCCCGCACCAATTCTAGCAACAACTTACTATTTTAGACTGTGTAAGTCGCAGGCGGTACCGTGAGCCTATTCCTTGGTTGCTGGTAAACATTTTTCGGAATTTGGTGCCGGGATTCTCCCAAGGTCCACCAGAGCTTATCGGAACATCCGGCCCGCCCTCACTAAAGTTTCGGCGGGTAAAGATGAGGGAGTCCCCAAGGCGACTGGCGTCAGCCGGCCTAGACGATTCTCCCAAGGTCCACCACTCCAAATTTGAAGAAAGATTGACCTCGCCCGCGCCGAAGGCGCGGGCTCACTCCTTACATTTCTGATTTGGCGGGTGTGAAATTTCTTTTAAAAAATGAAAGGGTGTTTTTCTTTCGGGGTTCTGCCCCCCAAGTATTCGGGCAGTGTGGCGGGGCGAAAAGCGGTGCTCGTGGGCAAAAATGGAGGGGTTCAAGGGGAGGAATTTTTGCCTGCGTTACAGTTAAACAAAAATAGAACTCGACAAGAGTTCTATTTTTGAATTCCTTGGGTAAACCAGTTTAGAATTTATCCGGAAATTGAGCAAGGATACCGTTGCTCAAAAGGTCTGCCAATTCAAGAATATGCTCGTGGACTTTATCGTAGTCTTTAACAGACTCGGCATACTTGCCTTGTAATTGGGCAACTGCTTCCGCCAGTGTTATGTCAAGGTGCATTTTCATACCATCTTTCATGTCCTTGAGCGGCCAGTTCTGCGGATTGGCGCCACTAAGAAATGCAGCTATCTCGTCGCCATTTGCGTACCATTTTGCGCTGGCAACTTCTACCTTCTTGTTATCACCGGCTTTTGCCGCCGTCAAAATTTCAACGGCTCCCGTAATGTGCTCCTTGAGAAGTGCGGTCAACTTATTTCCGGCCTCTTCTCCGTAATACGCCTTGACGGCATTGCCGATGTCCTCTTGATTCTTCAGAAGTCGCGCCGCCGTCTCATTTGCGCCCGGCAGTCCCGCCGCGGCCTCAACGATGTACAGGCGTGTCCATGTTATGTGATCCTCCCACAGTTTTCGCATCGCGTTCTGGAACCCTACTTTTTGCTGGCTAATGTCAGAAGTAGAAGTGACCGGTGCCGTTGGCACTTTTTGACCGCCGACAACATATCCGACACCCCCACCCACGATCAACGCTATGATAATCCACACTGTTATGTTTTTTGTCATGAATTTATATTATTTTTAGTTATTAATGTTTGGCACCACTCGACCTTTTCCTGTTGGTACCGTGATACTTACCAAGATGATTCATTTTTTGTTCAACTTTATTTATGGCAATTTGCATCGCCACCACTCGCGGATTCTTTTTTGTTTGAATACTTTGTCGCAAAACTTCCTCTGTTGATTTCACAATTTTACGCTTCACCAGATCAAACATCTTTTTAGCATTGTACCCGCGATATTCTGCATACGAAGAAATAACTCCTCCGGCATTTGCTACAAAGTCCGGTACGATGAGAATGCCTCGCGAGAATAACTCCTCCTCTATGCTTTCGCTCATAGGGATATTACCTGCTTCAACTATAACCTTTGCCTTAATGCCGTCTTTATTTGAATCGTTAATCACATCTGTAACGGACGCGGGAATTAAAATATCAATTGGCAAAGACCAGAACTCTTGCGTAGGTATTTTATTTTGAGTAAAGGCTTCAATGAGAGAAATCTTTTCACTGATCACTTTTTTAATAACTCGATCGTCAAAACCATTTGGCGAATAAACTGCTCCCTTAGCGTCAGCGAGGGCTACGATACGGAACCCCATTTCAGTTAGGTAGGTGTAGACAAATGTCCCGACATTCCCAAAACCGTGTATGGCGACAGACGCTCCCTTTGCCAGAAGATTCACAAATTGAGCGGCGACCGCAGTAGCCTCCGCCACGCCATAGCCCGTACTGCCGAATTCATGGGGAATGCCACATTTCTCTCCCTTGTGTCCGAAAACTTTCATGCAATAATTTGCGGGTTTACCAGTAGCCGCGCGCCAATTATTGACCGCCTCAACAAACCACTGCATTTCTTTTTCTCCCGAATTCACATCAGGGCCTCCAATGTATTTCTTGATAAGAAATGGTTTGATAGCGCGAGCAAAACTTTGAACGATTTCTTTTTTATCTGCGCCTTTGCTGGCATCCCACCGAATCCCTGCCTTCGCTCCGCCGAACGGAATTCCTGCGAGAGCATTTTTCCATGTCATCGTTGAGGCCAAGCGCTTGACCTCTTCAACCGTAATATTTGGAGTCATGCGGATTCCACCTTTCCCAGGACCAAGTGCTGTGTTGTGGACGACCAAAAACCCCTCCATTCCCACTTTTGCATCCCTAACTTCGACCACATACTCCGGACCATATTTATCGATTATATTTTTGTTATTATTTTTCATAGTTTGTTTTTTTTCATCTGTTAGTAACCGGAAAATTCTTCAGTTCGGATATTATCTTCATTGACGCCGAGTTTTGTAAGGATTCCACGCATTGCAACGACCATCGCGGGAGGACCCGCAAGGTAGTAAATAGGGTTTGTAACATCAGCCAAATGTTTTCGGATTAGTGCTTCGTCAATATAACCACGATTGCCACCCCAAGGAAGTTTCGATTTCTCCATATCGGTCATCGTTCCGATGAAACGATAGTTTGGATTTTCTTTCTCTAGCTCTTGAAGCTCACTGAGAAATGCGGAGTCTTCCGGCCGGCGATTTGAATAGAAAAGGTACAATTTGTGCGTAAGTTTTCTTTTTGCCGCGTCTAAAAGAATTGACCGAGCCGGAGTGATGCCAATCCCGCCCATTAAAAATACTGCCGGCCGCGAATCGTCGTTATGGAGCGTGAATGATCCAAAAGGACCCTCTATTTGCAACTTAAGGTTTAGTTCTGTATTTTTTATAACTCTTTTGAACGCAGTGTCTCGCATACGAGTGGCGATCATTAATTCTTTTTCATAAGGAGCGGAAGCAATAGAAAAAGGACGGGTATTACCTTTTGTGTCGGTTTCTGGTGGGTCAACGATGGTTAAGTCCAAAGAGTTGCCTGCTTTATACTCAAAATTAGTCGGCCTTTCAAAATAAAAAGCCATCGTGCCTTCCGCAATTTCTTTCTGTTTCATAAGTTTTGATGTGTAGTTTGCCATGGTTGTAATTTAATGTTTGCTTGACTTAATAATCGAGATAATTGATTTAATGAGCGGATCATTATCTCTAATTTCATAACTCACTTGTTGTTTTATTTTTTTCCTACGAAGCGCACCGCCTCCTTCAAGAATGCTGAGATGTTGCGATGCCGTAGGAATAGAAATTGCGAGGAGTTTTGCGATATCACTCACGGAAAAGACTCGTTTCCCAGACTTTATGAGTAACCGCAAGATGCGACATCGGTTCGGGTCGCTCAGCGCTCGGAAAAGTGGTTGAATCTTCGTATCCTCCCATACCACCGTTCTTTTTAATTGCTTTATTTCTTTTACGGATAACATGAGCATTTAGTTGTTTAGTTAATCATCTAAACATCATAATCCCGAGACCTATCCATGTCAAGGTCTCGGCAATGTGGATAACTTCGAATCCTAAGATGCAGGCAAAAATTTCCTCCCCTCGAACCCCTCCTTTTTTGCCCGCGAGCACCGCATTTCGCCCCGCCACACTGCTCGAATATTTGGAGGGCAGAACCCAGAAAGAAAAACACCCTTTCCTTTTTCAAAAGAAATTTCACCCCCGCCAAATCAGAAATGCAAGGAGTGTTTTTTCTTTCGGGGTTTCCGCCGAGTCCGCGAGGCGGTGGCGGGGCGATTCGTCGAGCGTACGATTTAGGTCAGAGCCACCACGCGCTCCGCGCGTGAGATGTCAGTCAGGGTTCTGCTGGAAATAAGTCCGAACTTTTTGGTATAATGACCACAACCTCATGAGACAAGATATAGTACATCCGGGGGCGGATAAATTACGCTATGAAATACGTGAGATTGTAGATGTTGCAAAACGTGTCGCGAAAGAAGGAATTTCTATAGTCTGGGAAAATATAGGTGATCCAGTAGCTAAGGGCGAAGTGCCACCGGCATGGATTAAGAAAATAGTTGCCGACGCCACTAGAGAAGATCTTACCTTTGCTTACTCGCCAACCAAAGGTCTTGATGAAACTCGCGCTTACATCGCGCGCGAGCGAAACTTAGAGGGCGGAATTCAAATCACACCGGACGACATTTTATTTTTTAATGGTCTTGGCGATGGAATCTCACATCTCTATCGCAATCTTAATCCGCATGCGCGAATACTCGGACCCGATCCATCTTACCCAACACACTCGTCTGCCGAAGCGGCGCATTCCGATAAACCCCATATCACGTACAAACTAGACCCAGAAAATGGGTGGAAACCAGACTTGGCGGAGATGGAGAAAAAAATACGAAAGCATAAAGATATCAGTGGCATTCTAATAGTGAACCCTGACAATCCAACCGGCTTTGTATATCCGCAGGAAACGATTCGCGCCATTGTCGCGCTGGCGAAGAAATACAAACTTTTTATTATCTCTGATGAAATATATTCAAATCTTGTGTATGAGGGGAACAATATGTATAAACTTGCTTCGGTTATAGACGGTGTGCCCGGTATCGCTATGCGTGGAATCTCTAAGGAATTTCCGTGGCCTGGTGCACGCTGTGGTTGGATAGAGTTTTATAATCGTGATAAAGATGAAAATTTCGACCGCTACACGCGCTCGATAGTGGATTCAAAAACTCTCGAAGTTTGTTCAACGACTCTTCCACAGAGAGTTTTGCCGAAAGTGATGGGGGATAAGAGGTACTATCCATATCTGGCACTTCGTACTCACCGATACCAAGAGCGTTCGGATTATGCATATTCTGTGTTCTCAAAAATTCCGGGTATCATTGTTCATAAGGCGCGCGGCGCATTCTATTTTACCTGTGTGTTTAAAAATGGAATTCTTAATAAAAACCAAACCCTGTCTGTCAAAAATAATTTTAAAAAATATCTTGACTCATGTCTCACAAACGCATCGCCAGATAAACGTTTCGTCTACTATCTGCTTGCTTCTACCGGTATTTGTGTAGTGCCTTTATCCTCCGGCTTTAATTCTTCTCTCCAAGGATTCCGATTCTTGCTCCTTGAGCCGAATGAATCTCACTTCAAAAAAACTGTGGACATTATTGCAAAAAGTATTATTGATTATCTCTCATCTAAATAAAAATACTCGTAGTTTGTAATTAGTTCGGTTTTATGTTATCAAGCTCTTAGACTGAACAGGATGAGTCCTCATATCTACCCCTAGGAGGTTTCTATGTTGATAAATGTTAAAGCTGTTTACCGACACTTTAAAGATCGGAGTTTTGTGATGGTTGCCGAACAACAAGGTCGAGGTCAGTACATTCTTTTGACCGACAGTAGTTGTGTGCCTAGGCGTGTTTCTAAGGCGGAAGGTTTAGTCGTCATCTCTTACAAGTACATAGGGTTTGGCGCTTATGATCTCAGCGTGTGTGCTAAATCAATGGGCAGGATGGATTGGACTCTTGATCCCATCTGTTGTGCTCTTATCAAGAAAGGTTGGTCACAAAGTATCGTTAAAATGCATTTTCTAGAACATGAGCCGTTGTGGAATGTGCTAGGCGACTGGTTGTTAATGCCCATCAAACCGAAATGGGATGGCAGTCAGGAGAAATACCTGATTACTCAAGCACCAACCAAAATTGATCGCTCTAGCTATGGCCCAGATTGGGCGATTCAGGTACATCTTGAGGACAATGGGTACTTAGGCATTCATGTGAGAGTGCCGGAAATATATGAGACAAATCAACCGGGCAAACTTTTGATGGCTATCAAAAGTTTGCCCGATGCGAGTAAAATGCAAGGTGTTCACTCTGCCATGCTTGCGGCAAGTTGAAAACTATCATCGTTTACCGGATTTAACGGCGCGACCACAGGAGGTCGCGCCGTTTTTACATAATGAATGGGGCACATTAGTTTATATCTGATAAGATTATCTCACCATGTTAGATGTTGTATCTTTAATTCAGCTCGGTGGCTATTTAGGTCTTTTCCTTATTGTTTTTGCAGAATCGGGACTCTTCTTTGGTTTTTTTCTGCCAGGTGATAGTCTACTGTTTACCGCGGGGTTTTTGTCTTCCCAGGGGTATTTCTCAATAGCACCGTTGACGATTACACTTTTTGTTGCGGCTGTCAGTGGTGATGCGGTGGGCTATTTCTTCGGTAAGAAAGTTGGTCCGAAATTATTTTCCAGACCTCAATCTTTTTTCTTCCGTCCTTCGCACGTGGACAAGACTACCAAGTTTTTTGATAAATACGGCGCCAAGACTATTCTCTTAGCGCGTTTCATTCCGATAGTGCGCACCTTCGCTCCGATTATGGCCGGGGTAGGAGGGATGAAATATAATACGTTCGCTAAATTCAATATGCTTGGAGCGTTTCTCTGGGCGGTTGGTCTCACGACGCTTGGATATGTTTTCGGACAGAAAGTGCCTAATGCCGATCAATACATCTTACCGATCGTAGTAATTATTATCGTAACATCTTTCATTCCCCCGATCTGGGAGTATCTCAAGGAAAGAAAGAGTTCAAAAAAAACCACCCTGTTTAGTTGACTTTCTAGCATAACTGTGATAGTTTGGTAGGCAGACAAATAGTGTAAATTGTAAAAAAGAATGGAGGCTGTATGAAATTTTTGGTCGCTGAGGACTACGAGATGGTCCGAGAGATGTTAGCGTACATTCTCGTCAATGCTGGACATGATGTGGTTTTGGTCAAAAATGGACGAGATGCTTGGAAGGTTCTCGAGAATGGAGAGAAGATCGATTACATCTTGTCCGAGGTTGATATGCCCGAAATGAACGGAGTAGATCTGTTGCGCAAAGTAAAAACAGATTCCCGAACCAAAAACATCTCTTTTATCATGATTGGTGGGATAGATCTGAGGCCAGTTAACGAAACTGTCTCGATTCAGGCGATTTGCGACGCCTACGGCGCCCTCCCATTGGAGAAGCCATTCGAACAGAACCGTCTCTTGTCTTTTGTGAATTCTGGCCATCTCTAGAGTTCATGACCTCCCTTCTTCAAAGCCCTGCACTAACCGATCTGTTTTACAGGCTGGCGTGGGGCTTTTTCCATGTTATAATGGTAGCTGGTATATTATTTAACCATTAGAATCATAATTTATGGATGAAAAAGATAAAAAAGAGGAAAAAGTCATTGGATATTGTGTGAAATGTAAAACGAAGCGTGAAATGAAAGATGTAGAGAAGGTTGAGATTAAACCGGGTCGCCCGGCAGCCAAAGGTAAGTGCCCTGTCTGCAATACAGGCATGTATCGCATTCTTTCTAGTAAAAAGACCGATAATAAAAAGTAATTTTGTGGGGGATTGTTCGTGGCCAAAGGGTAATCCCTTGATGGTGAGATACCATGATAAGGAGTGGGGTAAACCGGTCAAGAATGACAGGAAAATTTTTGAGTTTCTTGTTCTCGAGAGTGCACAAGCCGGGCTCTCCTGGCTTACGATTTTGCAGAAAAGAAATGGTTATAAGAAAGCTTTTGCTAATTTCAAACCGCGCATGGTGGCGCGGTTTGATGCACGAGATGTCGTCAGACTTATCAAGAACCCCAATATCATCAGAAATCGACTGAAGATAGAAGCGACTATCAACAATGCTAAAAGATTTCTAGAAGTGCAAAAAGAATTTGGCACTTTCAGCATATATATGTGGAGTTTTGTAAAAGGTAAACCAATTGATGGCAAATGTAAGAGTCAGAAGGATTTGCCAGTTTACACTAGGGAATCGGAAATATTGGCTGCTGATTTGAAAAAACGCGGTTTCAAATTTCTCGGTCCGACTGCAGTCTATGCGTACATGCAAGCTGTTGGTATGGCGAATGATCATGTTCAAACCTGTTTTCGCTATAAAGAGCTAAAGAATTTGATAAAATAAACTTATGGATTTTAAAAAGGCAATCATTATTCTCATTGTATTAGTGGTAGTGTTTATATTTTCGAATTATCCGAGCTTTACCAAAATATCTTTCGCGTGTGAAGAGCCGATTAACTACTCAGTAGGTGTTTTTGATAAGAGATTTGGTATATCGTATAAGACTTTTTTAAGCGTACTCACTCAAGCCGAAGCTATTTGGGAAAAACCAATGGGTAAAGAACTTTTTGTCTATGCACCGGAAAACAGCGATTTAACAATCAATCTTATCTACGATTCGCGCCAAGAGACTACAAGTACTCTATCTAATATTAGTGATGTCTTAGAAGAAAATAAGGCAGCATATAAAACACTTCAAATTAAATATATCGGATTGAAAAAAGAATACGATAGCTTGAAGGATGTTTACGATACACGCGTATCCACTTTTAATGAAAAAAATTTTCTTTACCAAAGTCATGTCGACAATTGGAATTCCGGAAAGAGAAATTCCCGAGAATTATTTGATCAATTAGAGAGAGAAAGAACAGCACTAGAGATAGACGTAGAGGAATTAAAAATTTTGGAAGGAGAGCTTAATGATATAGTTTCAGGAATCAATACTCTGGTCGGGACACTTAATCGTCTTGCTCGCTCACTAAACTTAAAGGTAGATACTTACAATACAATCGGTGCCTCGCGTGGTGAAACGTTTACTGGAGGAATCTACCATAGTGCTGAGGGAGTTCAGGATATTGATGTTTATGAATTTAGTAGTCGGGATAAATTGGTACGAGTGTTAGCGCATGAGCTTGGACATGCTCTTGGTCTTGCTCATGTCGATGATAAGGACTCGATGATGTATCATCTAAATGAAAGTGATGCTCAATCTTTATCGAAAACGGACCTTATGGCACTTCGAACACTTTGTAGAATAAAGTGATGCGATTCTGATATACTTAATGTATTATAAATCAGTAAATAATATTTATGGCAAAAGGTAATAATGCTCGCAGGAAAGAGAAGAAAAAACCAAAGAAGAATAAGTAGAAAAAGCGATTATGGGAAAGTTCAAAGATTTTTTCCTTCGACAAGCAATGAAGGTGAAGATGAAAGACGTGTCGGAAAAAGAGCGCGAGCAGTTGCTTACGCTTATGGAGAAAAATCCGGAATTTTTCAAAAAAATTAGTGATGAGGTGAAAAAAGGGATGAAGAACGGCCAAAGTGAGATGGCCGCCACTATGGTAGTGATGCGTAAGTATCAAGGAGAGCTTCAAAAATTAATGAAATAGTTCGATTAACTCACTATAAATAAAAAATGTTTAGATTTGGAAATAAAAAGAAAAAAGTTTTCATTTTGTTAGGTCATCCAGACAAAGATAGTCTTAACTGTACTTTAGCAGACGAGTATGAGCGGGGTGCAACAGAAGCTGGACTTGATGTGCGTCGGATGAATATTGGAGATATGGTCTTTGACCCCATTCTCCATTTTGGTTATAGAAAAATTCAAGAACTTGAACCAGACCTCCTTGCCTTCCAGGAGAATGTGCGTTGGTGCGAGCACTTTGTAATCTTCTACCCATCGTGGTGGTCCACGATGCCAGCCCTCCTGAAAGGTCTCATCGATCGTACCTGGCTTCCGGGATTTGCTTACAATTTTATCTCGGGTGGTTATATGTGGAAGCAACTTTTAAAGGGCAGAAGTGTTTCCATGATTGTCACTTCTGATACAGTCCCGCTTATTCAACGTATTATTTTTGGTGATACGACCAATGAATTAAGGAAGGGGATTTTGTGGTTTGCTGGGTTTTCCCCCATTCGTGTTTATAAGTTCGGTTACCTTAAACACTTTGGTCTCTGGCGTCGCGAACGTATGAAGAGCAAAGTTTACGATCTGGGCAAGAGAGCCAAATAACTAGTTACTTGTGGTAGTAGTGAAGGTGGGCGTGACGGTTCTGTTGTTATTTACATCCTTGGACTCAATGGCGAAGTAATAGGTGGTAGAAGTAGCAAGATTACTTATAGTCAAGGTGTGGTTTTTCTTAAGCGTACTATTTTCTATGAAGTTGGTGGTACTCGCATTAACATCTAGACCTATAGAAGTTCCATAGTAAACTCTGGAAGTAGCGTTCTCATTAGTTTTCCATCCCACATTTACAGTCGAGGTGCCTACCAGAAGAGTTATCTCACTTACTACTGGAGGAAAGTTATCTGGGATAGTAGTTTTGGTTGTGAATGAAGTTTCTGAAGAAGTTCCAATATTAGAAGAAGCATCTTTCGAACGGACAATTATGAAGTAAGTAGTTGAGGCGGTTAGATTTTCTATAACTATCTGGTGATTTCTTATTAACGCACTTTGAGTGCTACTTGCAGTTGAAGAACTGTTTACATCTATATTTGCTGACGTGCTCCAGAAGACCGTGCTGTCTGACTTTTCATTAGTAAGCCAACTGATATTGACTTTGGTAGTATTTGGTTTAATTGAGAGATTGGTGATGATGGGAGCCGTGATATCTGGAGTAGATGATGCCATCCCGCTAAATCTTGCATTAATTCCAAACGGTCTTAAACATTCCATGAAGGAGTTGAAGTTGTCATTATTCATGAAGAAATTTCTAGAGAATAAGTGTCGGAATATTCTTCGACAAGATCTGTTGCTGGCATTTTCTCTATTGCCGTTATTATTTTCTCCTCGATTTTTATCATCACTACTATCTCTATCATCATCATTATCTTCATTTCTATCATCGATCCTCTCACTCCTATTGCCCCGCCCACTATTGTTATTATTGTTTCCATCTTTGGCATAGGAATATGCAGGGATTATGCTAAGTCCGAGTACGAAAATGAGGGCAAAAACACCCAACTTTCTATATATTTGTTTTGTCATGTTTTATTTAATTAACTGTTAGATAATATATGAATGAACGCTCGCGCGTTACAAAGAATATAACGTTCTTGGTCTAACTCTCTTTCATGGACATGAAATATTTTGTGTTGTATTGTTTTTAGGTGGGAGCGATTTTGAAAGAGAATGAGCTCTTATACGTTATGTCTATAGATGATGATAAACAGCGCTTTACGGATATTTACAACCAAGAGTCTGATTCTTTGTTTCGCTTTTGTTTGTTTAGAGTATCGGATAGAGAGAAGGCCCTCGAATTGACTCAAGAAGCTTTTACTCGCTTATGGAGTTCGATGTCTTCTGCCAAGAGGGTAGAGAAGCCGAGAGCCTTGCTCTACGTGGTGGCGCGACATCTCATCATTGATTGGTATAGAAGAGTCAAGTCGGTTTCTTTGGAAAGTTTATCCACAGAGGATGGAGATAAAGGATTCGATCTTCCAGATGATCGGGTAGGTGTTGAAATAGAAACTAATACAGAGGTCGGACGTGTACTCTCAATGTTGGATACTCTTGACCCTAAGTATAGGGAGGTAATCTATTTTAGGTACGTAGAGGATCTTCCACCTAAGGACATTGCGGAAATTCTCGAGCTTAATACCAATATCGTCTCTGTGCGCTTGACTAGAGGACTAGAAGCACTTCGTAAGCTTATGGGTATACCGAAAAATAATCATGAATGAAGAAAATTTTAAAAAAGGAATAAAGGAGTTAAAAGATATTCGTATGACCAATACGGAGAAAACTCATATGATCAAGGCAATTTTTTCTGTTCCTATTAAATCTCCTTACGTGACTTATATGAGTCGTATCCCTACATTTGCGTTAGGAGGGTCTTTGATTCTACTGATTTTATTGACGGGAACTGTCTATGCTTCCGGAGCTTCTTTGCCGGGAGATGTACTTTACCCCATTAAAACGAAAGTAGTTGAATCAGTACTTAATGTAGTAAACAGCACACCGGAGAAAAAAATTGTATGGGAAGGGGAGAAGGTGACACGTCGTCTCAAAGAGGCAAAGAAACTTGCAGAGAAAAATGAATTGAATGATGAACATGCAGAAAAACTTGAGCGGGAGATAGAGAAGGGTTCTATCGCTTTTATCAAGGCGGTCAATGCAGAAGCATCTTCTTCGATGACTTCTACCTCGTCTGCATTAGAGAAAGCGAAAGATTTGAAAAAAGAATTTCGTAGAAAAATAAATGAGTCCGAAGAAGATGGTGGAGATGATAAGGAACAATCAGAAAAAATAGAAAAAATTAAAACATCAGTTATAAAGATTTTAGATGATGAAAATAAATCAAGAGATGAAAAAGAAAGAGGTAAGGGACGTCGTGATGATAAAGATGATGGTGATGAAAATAAGGACTCTGATAAATCTGGAAAGGGCAGTGATTAATCTGCGTCAGTAAGGTTCTGTAACTTTTGGCTGGAATTGGTATAATATACGTCATCATGATTCAAAGCTACATACAGAACTATTTAAATAAAGCTCGATATGAAATGATAGATGGGGGGAGTAAATTTTACGCCGAAATAAAGGATTTGCGTGGCGTTTGGGCTACCGGGAAAACACTCGAAGAATGTAGACGTAATCTGGTTGATGTTATGGAGGGTTGGTTGATTTTAAGATTGAAGAAAAATTTGACCATACCAAACTTTAAAATACCCAGTATTAGCTTGAAGGTTTAAATTCTTTATCTAGAAAAGCACTTTGATGGGGTTGTGGTATAATACTGACATTGTGAGTATTATAGAAATAAAAGAGAAAATATCACCAATATTGCGCGCTTATGGTATCAAAAAAGCGTCTGTTTTTGGCTCTGTCTCACGAGGGGATGAGCGTCCGGATAGTGATGTGGATTTGCTTGTGGAACTTGGCCCTGGGCCAATGG
>JAUSDP010000009.1 GCA_030650605.1 bacterium | reverse complement strand
TAGCGGAGCAAATGGAAAATTCCTCCCCAAACCCCTCCTTTTCCATTTGCGACATCCGAATTCAAAAACAAATGAGCCGAAGTTTTGGCAAATCCTTTCCCCAAAAAATAGTTTTGCCAAAACTTCGTCCGCATTGTTCCGCCACCTGCCCGAGACCTTGAGGGCAGAACACCAAAGAAAAATGTTCTTTCCTTTTTCAAGAAAAATTTCACCACCGCCAAATCAGAGAAGTAAGGAAAATTTTTCTTTGGTGTTGCCGAGTGAAGCGAGGCAGTGGCGGAACAATTCATTCCACATCGGGATTTTGTTGGAAAAAAGTTCGGATTTTGTTCAGGAGACACAGCACTTCTTCACCTTCGCTGGACGAAGGCTCATCAGTGCCTGCGGCCAGCCAAATACAGAGAAGAAGTCCCCGAGAAGTCCTGATGCAGAAAGGACGACGAGGGGCAGAATCTTTTATGAGTTATTTCGTCTACATCCTCGAGTGCGCCGACAAATCACTGTATGTCGGTTGCACGAACAATCTTGTTAGAAGAGTAAAGCAGCACAATGATTCTAAATGGGGCGCACATTACACGAAATTGCGTAGGCCTGTAATATTAAAATATCAAGAAATTTTCAAGACATTAAAAGAGGCGCGACGAAGAGAACTGGAGATTAAGAAGTGGAGACGAGAAAGGAAATTTGCTTTATTCGACTTAAGATAGGCTATTCGGCTCTTAAAGTCTCAGGTCGTTCCGACTCCCTCGGGACTGAGGACTCGGGACTAAGGTCTGAAGAGTCGTCAAACTCGATGAGGTGTGGGGGGAGCCGACAAAAAGTCGCAAGGCGACATTTGCCGAGCGCTTGATATGGATAGGGGTTATATGAGTGCCATTGAAAATGGCAAGAAAAATATTACCATTTCTCAATTAGAAAGATTAGCACAAGCGCTTGGTGTTTCGGTTGATAAATTGCTAAAATAAGATTATTATATGAATATGAAAAACTCACAAAAAGGTTTTGTTGGCTTGGCGATAATCATTATCGTTGCTCTAGTCTTGATTGGAGGTGGAACATATGTCTATTTGAATAAAGGAAGTTCGAAACCTGAAAATATTCCCGTGGTAAATCAAACTAACAGCACTTTAAAAGTTTACAGAAATAGTAATTTAGGATATGAAATATCAGTTCAACCAAATTGGCACATATCCGAAGAAATGAGTAAAAAATTTGACACTTTTATTTTTACATCAAATTTATATAAATCTGTGGGATGCGACTTAGAGACTTTTGCTGAAATGGGAGGAGATGCCACAGTAGTGAATCAGAAGCTACAAGACTGCTTGAAGAAAAGCCCCAAATTGTCTGAAATAAATTCACTTTACGAAAACTTCAATAAGAGTTGGAATGTAGGAAATGCTCAAACTATTATCTTGACTCGCTTGACTTCGGAAGAAGAAAGTAAAATTAATAAAGAAATAGTTTCAATCAATACAAACTGGCCACAAGGAAGTTTTATTCGTGTTGCCCCATTTGATTTTAAGGGTGATTTTGCTACGGAAATATCATCAAGTAAGGCGGGTCTTAAAAGAAGTTTTTATTTTATTGGTAATGACAAAACATATCTTACAGATATGCGCGATACTAAAATTAGTGACGGGGGTATTTCATTAAGTCTACCAATTTCTTCGGAAAAACAGTTGTATACTGGCGAAAAAATACAGAGCATTAACTTCTTTAGCACAGTGACAAAAGATAGTCAGGATGAAAAAGACTTTTTTGTCATGGTTCAATCGCTCAAATTGATTAAGTGATTTCAGGTTTTTAGATTTCAGAGGGAGCAATCCCCGCCGTTTTATAATATCTCCTAAAAACGGCGGGAATTTGTGTGCACACACGACCCTATGGATCAAATGACTATAAGGTTTGACTTAATGTGGATTCGATAGTATCGGCAATAGTCTTCAATGATTCGTTAGATTTGACAATGTAGCCATGAGCCCCGAGTTTTATTCCTTCTTCAACATAATTCATACCGTTCAAATTTGAGACGATGAGGACAGGAATTTTATTTAATTCCTTATCCGCTTTAATTATTTTGAGAAATTCCATCCCCCCAATGTTTGGCATTAATACATCCAGTAAAATTAGATCTGGTTTTTCTTTTTTTGTAATTTTCAAACCTTCTTCGCCGTCATTTGCTACCTTAACTTCATAATCTTTAGTAACTA
>JAUSDP010000102.1 GCA_030650605.1 bacterium | reverse complement strand
TCATTGCATCCTATATCCAAAAATATGTCACCGACCTCTAGATGCATTAGTTCCTGAGCTTTCTTGGCTATACCCATAAGCTCATTTGTCATAGTGGTGTTGGTGCCAGATTTATACCAATACTTCCTATACATTATGTCTCCAGGCACAGTGTGGGCAAGTTGGACTAACCCAGACTTGGGAGCCATGCATATTTCCAGCCCTACGGGGACATATTTTGGAGACTCATGTTGCTCTATGAAATCAGACAAATAAAGATTACCGAGAGAGAAAAGGGGGATAGTCTTCTCACCCGATATGCGGCAAGTCTTCCTCTTTTTGATTTTACTAAACATAGGGTGATTTTATATATTTTCCCATAAATTGCAAGATAATGTTAGAATCTATCTCTAGGTTTTAGTTTTATGGATAGTAATAAAAATTATGCCAAAATTGTCGAAAGCATACCTTTTTTTTCAGAAGATCGTTATTGGGGCAAAGCTCCTAAAGAAGAGCTTGAAAAGGCTATACAGTATATAGAAGAGAAAGGTTGGGACGAATTCAAGGCCCACTACCCAAACAAATTCGATCTCACCTTTGAGGAAAATAGAGCTGATTGGCGTTTTGTAGTTCCTCTTCCTAAAGATTTTTCGGTACTGGATGCCGGGGCGGGGATGGGACGCATAAGCATTCCCTTGGCAAGAGTAGCGCGAAAGGTTGTGGCGCTTGATCAGTCATTCTTACGCATGAAGTTTCTTAAATTGAGAGTAGAGAAAGAGGGTTTGAAGAATGTCGAAGTATTTGTAGGAGATATCTTTGACACCCAGTTTCCTAAAGAAAGTTTCGATTTGATTGTCATGAATGGTCTTCTGGAATGGATCGGCGTAACTGATCGTTTCTCTAGTCCGCGCAAAGCTCAGCTCGAAAGCTTGCATATCGCTAAAGGTTTGTTGAAAAAAGGCGGGTACCTCTACATTGGCATTGAGAATAGTTTCGCTCTATCATATTTGCGAGGTAGGGATCACAGTGGACTCTACTTTACAAGCTACATGCCACGCCTTCTAGCTAATATTTATATGAAACTTAGAAAAGGAAAGCCATATAATACCTACACTTACACCAAAAGTGGCTATGAAAAGCTAATTAAAGAGGCCGGTTTTAGCGACATCGAATTTTATCTGCCATATCCAGGATATAATCTGCCGCGTATAATGATCCCATATGGAAACTTAAACGCTCTGGCATATCTGATTAGTTCTCTTATGCCGGCGGTCAGCGTAAAAAGAAAGTTAGCCCGTGCACTGGCGCACTCCAAGATTATTCTTAGATTATACCGGTATTTTTTCTTCAGTTTTGGTATTGTCGTAAGAAAATGATCAATCTATTAACACAGCTAATACACCAACATTCCGCCTGGCTTAAAACTCCACTTACCCCTCTTTCATTCATGAAAATTAGCACCCCCGCATCAGGAAGAGAGTTAGGTAAAGGAAAGATACTAATTTTAGTTTTTGAAGAAGGAGAGTCTCTACCAACGCTTTGTATAAAGACCACTCGTATGTATTCCACGGGAGAAATTATCAAACGTAATCACGATAATCTAAAACTTCTTGAAGAGGGCGTGCTTGGCAGTTCGTATGCTCAAATGTTTGCCAAATCACTCTATCTTTACGATGATGGGAGCGTAATCTTCTGTATTGAGTCTGTATGTCCGGGTATTAGATTCTCTGCAAGACCTCATAATGTCGAACTTGTGATGAAAAAATACATTGCTTGGCAATCGTATCTTGCTCAGAATGCAAAAAAATTTCAGACCTTTGAAAATGACATTCGATTGCCTATGATTGTTCAGCATGGAGATATGACACCGGATAATGTGCTTGTTTCTGGGGAAAATATATATCTCATTGATTATGATGATGTGGGGGAAAAGCAGCTTGCTGGATTTGATATCTTCAACTTTCTCTCGAAGCTTAGGCGTCCTCCTGGGGTCATAAATTTTTATTACGAACAATATTTTCCACGCTACTTCAAAAGTATCGGGGCTCAAGTTGAATCTTATGAGAATCTTCTCCCTTTCTACCGGAAAGAAGAGTCTAGTCGCAAAGTGAAAATATCGTGATTAGCTTACTATTTATCTCTAGGATCAATCTCTTGGCAGGCAGAACTAATGTCTATAATTTAGCCAAAACATGCGAGGCGGTAAATGCCCAAGAAGGCTTTCGTGCAACCTTAGTGACTACTGATCAAGAAAGTGATAGTCAAGCTTTTTTCCACAAGATGGCTATTCATAATTCTTTCGGTATCATCTCCCTAAAAGTGACAAATACTGTCTCAAAATACAATAGTCAGAGTTGGTATGAGATTATCGCGTTTCTCGCGGTCAATCTCTCTTTGATGTGGTTTATCTTAAAGAGTATGAGAGCCTTCGATGTGGTTTATTTTCGAGATGAGTCGCTTTCACCAGCGGCATTATTTGCTAAAGCTATTTTACGAAAGAAAGTTTTTTTTGAAATACATTCGGTATTGGAGAGTAAGTCTAGGCAAATATTAAATATAGCGGCGACAAGGAGCGTAGACGGCGTAATCGCCATCAGTTCTGGACTCAAACGCTATTATGAAAAATCAAATAAAAATATTCTCATTTCTCTTTGTAGCGCCGCTGAAGACTCGTGGTTTGACTATTCGCGCAACAAGGAAGATTTTCGCAAAGAGCTTAGGTTGCCAATAAAAGCCTATCTAATAGGCTACACCGGGGTAGTGGGTGCTAACCCAAACGATGATTATTATGAGTTAGACGATATAGTAAAAAGTCTCAAAATCTTGCCTGAAGAAGTTATCTGTGTTGTCGTAGGCGAACTGAATGCTAATGCAGATTGGCTTCGCCAGGTTGCAAGAGGTTGCGGTGTAGAGGATAGGTTGATGATTCTACAGTGGCAAGAAAGAAGTATGATACCGAAATATCTACAAGCATTTGATATCATTCTCATTCCCAAGAGAAAGAAAGATTTGGTGGGGGATTCTCCGGCTAAAATGTTTCCAGCGCTCGCTAGTCGTAGGCCGATCATCGGAGGGAGAACTGAATGTATTGAAGAAGTTTTGACCGATGGAGTAGATTCAATAATTGTAGAGCAAAATAATCCAGAGGGATGGGCTAAGGCCATTCAAAAAATCTACGAGAATAATGATTTTGCCAAAAAACTTTCGGATCAAGCGTGGCTTACTAAAGATAAATATACTTGGGAGAAGCGTGGTACGGCTATCGCTGAATTTATCAGACAGACAACGTGGTAAGCAACCCCCCTCTTTTTCGTTTGATGAGCGATATATATTCATATATAATCTATCCATGATGACAGATCGAGATGTAAAAATCGTAATTACTGGGGCGGCTGGTTTTATTGGATCTAATGTACACAAAGCCCTAGATGAGAAGGGTTTCAGAAATATCTATGCCATCGTTGATCACATGAACGATGAACGCAAAAAAAAACATCTTGAGAATGTGACCTATAAAAAATATTTTGACAAAAGCTCTTTTTTAGATAATTTAGACGATATAAAAGATGCGAAGATAATAATCCATCTCGGTGCATGCAGTGATACTACCATACAGGATGAGGTATATTTCAAAAAAAACAACATAGATTATTCAAAGACACTCTTTAAGTATTGTTTTGAAAATGGTATTCGTTTGATCTATGCGTCTTCCGCTAGTACATATGGAGATGGTGAATTAGGATTCGACGATTCAAGACGCGGTTTAAGGCCTCTTAACCCCTACGGAAACTCAAAATATTTATTCGATGAATTTGTTCTCGATAATGCTGAAAAACCACCTCAATGGGTCGGTCTAAAATTTTTTAATGTCTATGGTCCATATGAGGACCATAAAGATAAAATGTCATCAATGATCTATCAGGGATTCCAGCAGATCAGAGAGACTGGAAAAATGAAGCTGTTCAAGTCTTATAAACCTGATTATGCTGATGGAGGACAGCTTAGAGATTTTATATATGTGAAAGATGTAGTGGACGTCATTATGTTTTTTATTGATCACACAGAATGGAGCGGGGTCTATAACATCGGTACAGGAAAAGCGCGCAGTTTCCTGGATCTTTCCAAGGCTATATTTAAGACATTGAATATTGAGCTGAATATAGAATATGTGGAAATGCCAGAAAGCATGAGAGATAAATATCAGTATTTTACAGAAGCAAATATATCTAAACTGCGAGGTATCGGGTACACGAAAACTTTCTACGAATTGGAGGAGGGTGTTCGCGACTATGTTCAAAAACATTTAAATACTGAAAGAGCTGATTCAGCTACCTATTAGCGCCGATTATGAAAGGATTTCGCAAAAGGATGAGTCGCTTTACTCTTTTAGCAATTTCTATTACCTTTTATTTGTTTAGAGGAAGGGCAGATAAAATTCCCAAGAAACTTTCTACAATTATAGTGGTGTTGACCGGCAAGCTTGGTGACATTGTCTGTGGTACCCCAGTACTAAATGCAATACGAACACATAACTCCAATATTCGTATTATTGTTGCAGGACAGACCAAACTTCAACGCGCAGTACTAGAGAATAGCGGTCTTGTAGATGAATATATTGATCTTGAAGGTACGGGGATGATAGCGCGTATAAAAAAATATCATGCAGAAGCAGGTTTGGTTACCGGACCCTCATATGAATCGACCGCTCTCTTATATATTGCCGGTATTCCTTTAGTGGTTGCACCACGGGTTGTGGGTGGTTTTTCTCCCTCAGAAACACGACCATACAAAATTTTGCAACGGTTTGTGAAGACTTATATATATCGAATTGGTGAATATGCTCCCCGTGAACGACTGAAGGCGCTCGAGCCACTCGGTATCATATCCACAGATACAACAAAGCA
>JAUSDP010000098.1 GCA_030650605.1 bacterium | reverse complement strand
CGCTGGCGGTTGAATGGCTGTTTAGCCTGGGCAATGAGACGGTGACTTTAGGGACTTCGGCCAATACGCGGGCCGATCGTTTTTATCAGCGGCAGGGCTGGGCGCGCGGTGAGATGAAGGATGCGGTTGAGGTTTATTATTTTTTGCAGAAAACGGTGCTTGTCTAGCACGGTAGGTTGGGCTACACCCTATCAGCCCAACATTGATCAAAGCCCCATGAAATGCGTTGGGCTGATAAAGCTTTAGCCCAACCTACGGGCTGCTTTTTAACTGGATTTGCATTTATTTTTAAAGCGAACCCGACCCCTTTGATTTCTTTGATTTACTTTAACTAAAGCATGCTCTACAAATGCTTTTGAATACTTGGTTTTCATTGTTGCCTCTGGTTTATGTTTGAATTTTAGAGGCGACAACTAGTTTGACATAGGGGCAGCCAAAAGGCTGTTCTCTACTCTACCCTATAGTCAAGTACATACAGCGTAATGCACAAAAAACGTTCATTGTGTACCGCACTCAAAACTTATATTTCTGGCCATCTTCAGGAACGAGAACACGCCGCTTGTCCAGCTTTTGCTCGTCGATAAAGGTGCGCAGTTCCTTGCGTGTCAGCATCGCATGGTTGACTGATTCCATATGGATGCCGACGATTTTGGCCTGCGGCAAATAATTGTAAGTGCGTAACACGTCATCCTTACCCATGATGATAGAACCATCGAAGCCATTTATCTGTGCATACCCAGTATTGAGGAATACAACATCTGGTTCATAGCGAGTGAGCGCATCCTCGACGTTCTTGTTCCAAATGGTATCACCAGCCACATAAGCGGTGGCATAGCCTGCGTGCATGAACACGACCCCCATCACGTTGCCCAAAAGTTCGGCCAGCTGGGGCACTGCAAAAAAGTGGCTGCTGCCGTGTTTGCCAAGCGACTTGACCAAACGGGTGCCCTTGAAATCAAAGCCCTCCTCGGTTAGCATTCGCACATTGGTGAATCCATCCTCACGCACTTTGGACGCATCTTTTTCATCTTGGGTAAAAATGGGCATGTCACGCGGAACCAAATTGCGTGCAGCTGCATCCCAGTGGTCTTCGTGAATGTGAGTCAAAATAATGGCATCGGCCTTGAGCACATCACTCACGGGCACGGGAAGGTCAACCAGTGGATTACGTTTTTCGCTGTTGGGGGTACCTGGGAATCCTGGATATGCGCCTTTAACGGCCAGCATGGGGTCTATAAGGAAGGTGGAGCCTGCGTAGGTCAGTTTCATCGTGGCATTGCGGATAAAATGAAATCCTACTTTATTGGAAGCTGTTTTTGTTTTGACAGCATGCGCATGGTCAGTTTCATGCGCTTGGGCTGTACCGAACATACAAGCACCCAAAGAAATGGCGCAAGCGAGGAGGGTTGCAATACGCGAAGCGTGATTTAGTTTCAACATAAAAATCTTTCGTGGTTATTAAAGGTGGAGGATGGACGCACTCAGTCTTGTGTCACTCTAAATATCAACCCCAAAACGCATCTTCAGCCTGTTGATTTTCAGAAAAAAGCCAGACTTGGGTAATTTTTCCGTCTATAACTTCAAACAAATCACTGCCATTCATATCCATTGCTTTAGTGCCATTTTTGGCACTAAAGCGAATGGGGAAAGAAACAAAACAGGCATTTTCCATCATGGCACCTGCGGGGTTAATCGCCAGCGTTCCTTGGGTGATACCCATCATGTCACCCAACATTTTACCGATGGCATCAAGACCGACTTTTATGCCTGAAAATTGGTTATTACCCGGTTGATGCCATTTTGCATCGGCACTAAAATGCGAAAATGCGGTAGGGATATCGCCTTTTGAAAGCGCGATTGAGTAAGCCGTTACAACGTCTTTTGCTGTCATTTTGATTTTCCTTTTAAAAGTAGATGAATGTTTTGATTAAAACATCGGGTTGTTATTACCGCGGACATCAGGCATCGGCATCATGGCATCCCAGTGCTCCGCTAACTTTCCATCCTCTATGCGATAAATATCGATAAAGCGCCATTCCTTTCCTGCCATTTCATAACGAGAATGCAGGAAAACAATATCCCCTTCAGCCACAACATGCTTGAACGAGCATTTTTGTTTTGGCACGCCTTGCGCGATCAGCATTTGTACAAGTGCCTTTACGCCTTCTGGACCATCCGCTGCGGTTGGATTGTGTTGTAGGAAGTCCGTACTCAAATACGCGTCTACACCAGTGATATCCAAGTCACCAAAAATTCTTTGATAAGCGGTGGTAACTATTCGTTTGTTTGTTTCTGCTTGAGTCATATTTCTTCCTGGATGAAGTTAAGAAAACACGAATTGAATTTGCGTAGTGGTGCATTGATAAAGGCACTAACCCTGCACGTCTCAGCTTGAATCTGCACTTATCACTTTGTGGAATATCCAAAGGGTAATGTCACTGGCTTTGTTGCGCTGTTGCTGTGTCGTTGCGGTCCCTTGCAAGGCTGCGTTGATATGGTTATTATTGGACAAAAAAGTTCAGTGTAATAGGTATATAGGCGACAATTAATGATACTTATTAGACATTCTTTGTGGGATGTCGTATACGGCAAGCAAAGCGGAACAGTCCGCGTCAGGAAAGATGAAGATGAATACAGACATTCAGCGCCTGGGTTATCAACCGCAAGCGCCTTACCAACTCGACTTGGAAGTCTTTTCTGTGGCCGACCTCAGAGATAGGGCCAAGGAACAAGTGCGAGTAACCCATAGGTACGAGTTCCACACTTTGGTATGCGTCACTCAGGGAAAATGCATCCAGATGGTCGACTTCAAGTCGATCTCTTGTGAGCCTGGGTCGCTGCTTGTGGTGCGCGCAGGACAGGCCCACAACTACGGATCTGAGGAAGACTGGGATGGCTGGAACCTTTTGTTCCGACCTGAATTCGTCTTACCCGTTTCAACGACCTCGCACGATCTCAAGCTCGCGCTCGATTTAGAGAGGCTGCCTGAACACCTGGTCCTCAGCAGCCAAGAGCTGCGCAAGGCAACGGACTTGTTTCAGCAGATGCGCGAGGACACGCTGATCGACGCTCCGCACGACGACGTGCATGCATTACTGCGCCATCAGCTCCATACGCTCTTGACGCGGCTAAGTATTCTGCAAGGCAGGCGACAAGCACAGGAGCCACTGGTCTCTTCTACATCGCAACGCTTCAGGCGGTTCCAGCAGCTTGTGGAGGAACGCTTCACGCAATGGCACCAAGTGGCCGACTACGCCAGCCAACTCGGCTACACGCAAAAGAGCCTGGCGCGCGCGGTGGCAGCTGCGATAGGTACGACAGCCAAAGCCTTCATCGCTGCGCGCATCAATCTGGAAGCGAAGCGCCTGCTAGTGCACACGGACATGCCCGTCGTCACCATCGCAGAGAAGCTGGGCTTTGAGGAAGCCACCAATTTCAGCAAATTTTTCAAGCGGGAAGTCGATTGCACTCCGGCAGAGTTTCGACGGCGGCAAAGGACGCCCATCTGACAGCTCGTGGCCAAAAAAACTGGACACTCGCAATGCGTCTAGAGCCGGCATCCGGATTCGCATGACACCCTTCGGCCTTGCGCGAGGTTTCCGCAAGAAATGCTATTGTTGCTTGGATGTTTCCCCCAGATGCGATGCTGACCTTTTTTACTGTTTTTAGGTGCTTAAAATAAACACAAAATTATTGTGTGTTTTTGTGAATTAACACGATTTTTAATCGTTATTTTTAGCACGGTAGGTTGGGCTACGCCCCCATCAGCCCAACATCTATCAACGCCCCATGAAATGCGCTGGGCTGATAAAGCTTTAGCCCAACCTACGTGCTGTAATCGTATAACAACAGCAGGTAATGTAGCTAGTCAAACGTCAAGCAAATAATTTCAAAAATCACCTATGCCACCACGCAATACCCATGCGGCCTGCAGGCAAGGCAGGCTGCAAACCCGCATGGATAGCGCGTCGCAGGGCATGCCATTATTGAGAAATTGCATGATGATGGTTAAATGT
>JAUSDP010000093.1 GCA_030650605.1 bacterium | reverse complement strand
TTCGCTCCATTGACCATCTTGCCTCTGATAAAATCTTTGCTCCACGATGCTGAAGTGCTTACCAAGCTTCCTCTTGAGTTCTTCGCGAGTATAAATGCGGAACCATACGCTTTTAGAAAGTTCGCGTTGGTAAGGCACACTGACCACAGCTCTACCGCTAGACTTGAGAAGTCTAGCTATCTTGGCGAAGGCTTCTTCATCCAAGTGATTATCAACATCCTTCTTGCCATCATACCTCTGGGTAAAGCCGAAGTGTTCAATAGCAGAAAGCGTATAAATAAAATCAAATTTAGCTTGAAAAGCATAAAACAGAAAATCGCCAGTTAAACTAGTGAGGTTGTTATGTTTAAATGGATAAGGCCTCAAATCAATTCCGGTAACCGAATACCCGAGACTGGCAAACTCAAGAGAGAGACTTGATGCAAAATGTCCGATCTCTAAGATATTTCCATTGGGCGGGAAAGTTATACTACCAAACCACTGATGGAGAAGTGGAAGCTCAATGATTCGCTCTGATATCAATATTTCCTCTGATTTAGGAGTAGCGGCATATTTCTGAAATAACCATCCTAACAAGGCTCGGATATTGAATTGTGTGATTACAACTTTAATAGGATATCCCAGAGGATAAAGGTAACTGACTTTAAAATTTTTTATGCTAGAGAATTTCATCAGATTTATTTATCTACTTTTACTGCGAAAATAAGGGTGTCAAAAAAGTTATTAACGATCGGAATTTTTGATAAAAGTCTGTCCCAGTCTACAATCTTTTTAGCCTTTTGATCAGTGTCAATTAGTCTCTCAATCAGTGGATTAAAGGCTAGTAAATTTAGTTTCTTCGAGGCTACCACTTTTAACCCGGCGTCTTTTAAATCATTTTTTACCCTGCCTTCAGTCACAAAATACTGGAGTAATTCTTTGTTTTTATCTATCTTATCAAATAGTTTTCTCAGTGAATACTTGAGTGGGAAGAGGCTCGAGCTTAGCAGATTGGTGATGGTAAAGACAAAGATACTATCTTCTTTCATAATCGCTTTAACATTCTGCAAAGCTTTTGGAACATCATTGACATATCGTAGAACTTCCATACTGATTATCTTATCAAAATAGTTTTTGGGAAGTTTGAGATGTAAGAGATCATTTTGCATCAAGAAAACATCTACACTATCATCATCTAAAACATTGGCAAAACTATCGACTATATTAACCTGACGATCTTTCAATAAGGAGTCTTTGGCTCTCTCAAGCATCTCCATTGAAATATCAGTGCCGTACAGAGGTTTAGTCACTTTTAACAACTCATTGAGAACAAGACCGGTACCACACCCAATTTCCAGAACCTTCTCTCCCATATTTAAAGAAGCCATTTCAACCATTGAGTTGATTATCTCTAGACGATAATAGTTGGCGGGTTTTTTTAGTCCAATCTGGCTTAAATCCCATTTGTCCACATACCCCAGACTGTTTCTATTATAATAATCTTCTGCGTTATTCATTGACCTTTCTAACTATGTCTTTCATGGTGTGGACTTCGATTATACCTTGTTCTCTCTGCGATTCAATATGAGAAAAAATGGGTTCAAAGAATGATGTAAATTCACGAGGCGAATCAAACTCAAACAGATGACACCAGAAATTTATAAGTTGCTTTCTGGAAACTCCCTTATCTATTAGATACACCAAATCTTGATTGGAAAAAGCTTGAGGTGAAATCCATAAACCATTTGGGAACTGATACAGTCCTAAACTGTCTTTTTTAATTTCTTGATTTTGCTTAACTCTGTATGTTGTAAAACCAAACTCTTTTAAGAGATCCACGTAAGCGACATTGTTGTTGGGAAAGATAAAAGTGGATAGATCTTCATTAATCTTCCTTAGTATTTCCTCTGACTGGCCTATTTCAAACTGAGCCACGACTCTGGTCGTCTCACTATCTCCGAGATCAACATGGGTAAAACCGTGACTCGCTATTTCATGATTAATACTAGAGTTTTTTATCTCGGTTAATAAATCAGCTCCGTAGTAGTCTTGGTTCAGCTCTAAATTTGAGTGTGGGTCTAGATCATACCAATCACTTTTGGCCCAATATGGCTTAAAAGGTGCTGATTTGTCATGCGTGGCGCAATCACTTAAAGCCACGTGAGCGATAACCGCAAATGTGATGGGCAATTGATACTTCTCACTCAACTCAAGAAGAGTAGGAAGTACCGTTCTCGCTCGATGTGACTTTTCGAGAGATTCTTCGTTAGTCGTGATACCATCTCCCCGCCTAGCTCGAGTCCAGGCTAACTCTAGATCAATAGTCAAGTTAAAGTAACTTGTCTTATAATAGTGAGAACTTTCTGTTAAAAACTTTTTATAAGCTAAATAATCTCTGGTATGAGGCGACCCACTCCTCAGAAATCGGTATATTTTTCTCAATTTCAGACTCATATGATTATTCTTCCAGACAAGCTTCAAGTTTATCCATCAATGCCGTGAGGCTGTGATCAAGAACATCAAAGCCGTTTTTTAAATCCGGGTTATGGACAATTAGTTTAGCGCCACAAGCGACAGCTTCGAAGATTGTCTTATCCATACTCCCAGCAGATGTAAAATTGGCATAGATTTCATGAGTCTGATACAACTTGCGTGCTTCTTCTTGAGTGACTGGACCGATATATTTTATATTAGGAGTTAAAGATTTCAAAATTAATGCCCCATATTCCTTATCCTCCGCCAATATTGGTCCAGCAATAGTTGCTCTGTAGCTACCGCTCTTAACCCAATCAATGAATTCTATAACTTTTTTCACTGGTGAAATACGACCCAAAAGAAGGACGGAATTCTTCTCGCGAATAATATTTGGATCCGGCTTGAAGAAATTTGTATCAATGCCAACAGGCATAATCTTCGTTTTTTTGAATCTAGCCGTATAAGAACTTGGCGAGGTACAAAATACTTTATTTGATAGTAGTACTGCCAGATCAGTCAAAAGATTTCCTTTAGCATGGTTACGCCATAGATATATCTTTTTACCCAAGATAAACCATACTTTCCATCCCAACAAAACATACTCCTGATTCATATGTACAAAAACCGCATCGTAATTATTTCTCTCACCCCAAATGTATTTATAAAATCTAAAAAGATAAGTTAACTTCGACACTCCCTCACCTTTACCCAAAGAAAGCACCTTAACCCTAGGCAAATTGAACTCCCCCTTTCCTAAACAAATCACAGTCACTTTCTCAAAATTATTAGCCAACTCTTCTATCCAACGATGAAAAAACCCAAGAATCGGATCGTTCCTATCGACTTTTTGTGTAACAATAAGCAGTTTCATAAATTCGCTGTTTTCTCCCAATTTTCTTTAAGTTTGGTTAGAAATTCTTCTTTAGTGTCTATTTTAATTGTCTCCATGAGTTTTTTACCTAACTCTTTACGTTCAGATTCGTTATGTAATAAGTAATTTATTCTTTGTGCAAAAGAATCCACGTCATCAGCCTTGTTTACTTCATCTAGATCTTCAGAAATGCCTGTAGGGGTTGATATAACTGGTAGTCCACACATCGCAGCTTCCACTATAGACATTCCATAACCTTCAAAACTTGACGCTTGGACAAGCACATCTGCAGTCTTATAATAAGACAATAGATCCTCTTGCCATCCTTCAAAAACTACCCTTCCACTTATTTTAAGTTCTTGAGTTAACTTTCGTAGACTTTTTTCTTCCGGTCCAGATCCCACGATTATCAGAACAGTATCATCTACTTGCAACATAGAAGTGATAATAGTATGTAAATTTTTTTCCTTAGATAACCTCGAAATTGTAAGAACAACATATTTAAATTTTTTGAATCTTTCATGCAGATTAAACTTTGGATCACCGATAAATCTCTTAGTGTCTATATAGATTGGTAATACAGATATCATTTTACTTTCTATACCATAATTCTCAGTAATTTTCCTTCCCAATTTGGGTCTTACCACTCTTATTGAATCGGCAAATTTAAAGATATTTTTAGCAATAAGTTTGCGAACAACGTTTAGCAGACCTGAGAAATTCGGAGAGAATGGGTCGGTGTGCAGTTGAACTTCAAGCGGTATTCTCCATTTCTTCTTTATCCTCATGCCAACCCACCCACATTCAAAAGGATCTTGGGTAGTTATGACTGACTTTCCTCGCACAAATTTATGATCGACAACAATTTTTTTACCAATTCGTGTAGCATCAATCGGTCTCAAAAAATTAACAGTGGAGTTAGTCGGATAAACCCAGACAGTTTTAGATAATTGCTTGTCCTTCAATCCATGCCGAGCATCAGAAAGAAGTACGATATGAAGCTCTTCGACCAAGGCTCCATATTCCTTCATCCGCTCTGAAACTGCGCTCTCGGGCACCAGAACATTCCTATCGCTAGAAATCATTAAAACTTTCAAATTTTTTCCCATATATTTATTATCTCATTAGCAATCTCTTCCCATGTATGAATAAAGTTGAAACTCTTTATTTTCTTAATTTGGTTGTTAT
>JAUSDP010000081.1 GCA_030650605.1 bacterium | reverse complement strand
AAGGCTGGGCGAACGTGACCCGCAAAAAAGTTAAAAAGAGTAAGGGGTAAAACGGTAAATCAGACATAACGGTGAAGCTGCGTTTGCCGGCGGGTTGGTGCCAACAAACATGGGGCGCAGTGATTGTGTCAATGCGGGGGGAAGTATACGGGATAGGGGGGCTGAACTCAAGCTTGGCGCGGATGGTAGGTATTGTTCAGTCTGGCTCAGCTGTTAAGCAGTTCACCAAAAGAAGAGAATTGATCTTTGAAATATATTTCTAAATTGTTAATTGCATTAGTGGAATACCAAGTATCCTTAGTGATGCCTTTGATGGCTTTTTAAAATTTTGTACGACAAAAATCCCCCCCCCAGAGCACTATTTTTGGAACATATTTAATTGGGAAAATTTACGCCATGATCATAGAATTACTTACCGCCGCACTAGTCGTGATTACCGGTTTTTATGCGCTGGTCACACATCGAATTTTAAAAGCAAATGAGAGCGCCGTTGATGCTATGAAAGAGCAAAGTCGAGCAATTTCACGCCCCTATATTTCTATTGCACCAGTTTTGGAGCCAGATAATCCAATTTTTTATTTAAAAATTTTTAATAATGGAAAATCCGCTGCAAAAAATCTACGATTAACAATAGATAAATCTTTCTTTCAGTTTGGCGAAAACAAAGATTTGGCTACATTTATTGCTTTCAATAATAAAATTGATTCTTTCCCACCAGGGGCGCAAATAACATTTGCTCTAGCTCAAGGTTTCGTTGTCTTTGCTACGCCTGATGAAAATCCAAAACTGCCAAGGACGTTCTCAATTAAAGCTGAATATGAATTTGAGAACACCAGTGTCAAAGAACAAAATGACATAGATCTACGCCCATTCCTAAATGCCGACGTGCCACAAGATCCTTATGTTAGAAAACTAAAGGACATTAATGATTCCATTAAAAATCTATCGACGAAGTAGTAGGGTGGCAAGCGTAAGTACGATTAGCATAGCGTAATCGTACGCATGTTGACCATCCAAAACCACGTAGGGCCTGCCACCCAGATGCATCACTTCACATCAAGCGCAAATGACAACTCACACCGATAAAACCTCGCCACAAGTTTACGCCCGCACAGGCGGCGCGTTGTATCTGCTCATCATCGTCTTCGGTCTGTTTGCCGAGGGTTTCGTCAACAATGCACTGATCGTGTCTGGCGACCCGGCCGCCACGGCGCATAACATCATGGCGAATCCTTTGCTGTGGCGCTTCAGTATAGCCGGCAACATGCTGGTGCCGCTGTTGGCGGTTGGGTTGCTGCTGGTTGAATATGTCTTGCTCAGGCCGGTCAGCAAGCATCTGGTGTTGCTGGCGGTGTTTTTTAATCTGGTCTCTCTTGCGTTAGAGGCGGTCAGCAAGTTGTATCTGCTCGATATGCTGGCCCTGTTGGGCGATGCCCAATACCTGAAGGTATTTACCGCGCCGCAGCTGCAGACCCTGGCTTATCTGGCGCTGAAGTCGCATGACGTGGCGTGGAATTCTGCCCTGATATTTTTTGGTTGCACCTGTCTGGTTAACGGCTATCTGATTGTCAGATCGGGCTATTTGCCGAAGGCGATAGGCGTCATGATGCAGATGGCCGGCCTGAGTTATCTGATCGCTTGCGTCGCGGCGCTGTTTGCTCCGGCGTTGGCCAACCTGATCCTTCCCGC
>JAUSDP010000079.1 GCA_030650605.1 bacterium | reverse complement strand
GCCACCCAAAGACCCTTATATTTCTTTTGTAGATTAGTCCAATTTATTGGCATATACCAAATTATATCAATGATAGCTGTATTTGCAAATGGGAAGCTTCTGTAGTATCTGTTAAGCAATGCGTTTACTTATAGTAGAGTCACCTTCGAAAGCTAAGACTATCGAAAAATATCTTGGTAAGAATTTTCGTGTGATTGCTTCTGTCGGTCATATTAGAGACCTTCCCAAGTCAAACAAAGCGGCTATTGATATTAGAGCCGGCTTCGTGCCTCATTACGAAGTAGTGAAGGGAAAAGAAAAAATTATTTCAGAAATTAAATCACTGGCAAAAAAGGCTGAAGAAGTTTTACTCGCCACCGACCCCGACCGTGAAGGTGAAGCTATCGCTTGGCATGTCGCCGAAGCCTGTGGCTTCGGCGATGGTGAGCGAAAGTCGAACCATAATATGCCCAAACGTATCGTCTTCTATGAAATAACCAAAGAGGCAGTTGAGGAAGCGCTCAAACATCCTCGAGAAATTGATACGCACCTTAGAGAAGCACAGGAAGCGAGGAGGGTCTTGGATCGCCTAGTCGGTTACGACCTCTCCGGGTTGGTTTGGAAAAAGGTACGTTACGGACTCTCGGCTGGCCGGGTACAATCTCCAGCGCTACGGATTATCATGGAACGCGAACGTGAAATTCGCGCTTTTAAGCCAGTTACTTTCTGGAAAATTTGGGCCATTCTTAATGATTTACATTTTGATTGTTCTATTGAACCAAAGGACAAGAAAGAAGTTGAAAAAATAATTGATCTAGGTAAAAGTGGAGTGTGGAAAGTAACAGATATTAAAGAGACTAAAGTAGCTAGAGCCCCAAGGGCGCCCTTCATCACTTCGACCTTACAACAAACAGCTAGTTCCCGACTAGGGTTAGCACCTTCCCGAACGATGTACTTTGCCCAGAGACTTTACGAAGCTGGACATATTACTTATATGCGTACCGACTCAACTAATCTTGGTGCCGCCGCGCGGCATGAGATTGAGGGATTCATAAGAAAAACTTATGGAGAAAAGTATTTTGAATCCCATACCTATACTAAAAAATCCAAAAATGCGCAGGAGGCACATGAAGCCATACGACCGACCCATATGAATGTAGAAACAGCCGGAATGACAGATGGAGAGAAAAAACTCTACACTCTGATTTGGCAGAGAACTATATCTAGCCAAATGAAGTCAGCTGAAGTAATGCGCACCAAGGTCGTCGCCAATATTGCCGTCTCCGCACAAGGCTCCGGAGTGCCGATGCCGGATTTCTGGCTCAATGGTTCGCGTATTATTTTTGACGGCTGGCTTAAAGCTAACCCACAATCAGCTAGCGAAGATGTCATCTTACCAAAACTTCAAATAAACGATCCTTTAAAACTATCTGACATAAACTCGGAAGAAAAACAAACCGAACCGCCTGGACGATATTCGGAAGCAGGCCTAATCAAAGAGCTTGAGAAACGTGGCATTGGTCGGCCATCTACCTACGCTTCTATTATCAAAACTCTCGATGACCGTGGATATGTTGAAAAACGAGACAAAGCCCTCTACCCTACCGATACCGGTGAAGTAGTTAGCTCTTTCCTTGAAGAACACTTCCCCTCTTACATTAGTGACTCTTTCACCGCCGAGATGGAAGACGAATTAGATGATATAGCAAGCGGCACTCGTACTTATAAAAAAACTTTGTCCGATATGTACACACCATTTTCAAAAGAGGTAAAAAGAAAAGAGAAAGTGCCGAAAGTTACCAATCTTGGTAATGCACCTGATGGCTTGAAATGTCCCGCCTGTGGAGCTAACATGATTATCAAGCTCAGCCGAGGTGGTAAGTTCTTGTCATGCGAGAAATACCCCGAATGTCAAGGTGCCCGCACCTTTGAAGGCAAGGAGCTTGAGGGACCCAAAGATACCGGAGAAATCTGTCCAAAATGCGGTAAGGGCAATTTAGTAACTCGCGAGGGTAAATTCGGAATGTTCACCGCTTGCTCACGTTTCCCCAAGTGTAAATTTGTTAAAAAAGATAAAGAGCAAGAAAAAGCGAACTCTACCGGAGTAGAGTGCCCTATTTGTAAAAGTGGATTCATGTCTGAAAGACGCGGTCGCTTCGGAGTCTTCTATAGCTGTTCAAATTATCCCGATTGTAAATATGCTGTAAAAGCCAAACCTACAGGCGAGATTTGTAAACTTTGTGGTAGTTTAATGATGGATGGTACCAAAACCATTCCAGAGAGATGTTCAGATAAAAAATGCCTCAACCACAACCCCCACAAAATCAACCAAACCTAGACTCACTTAATAAGATTGTAAGGAGTATGGTCAACCCCACTACCGAAGATATTGCCTTCGTTAAGAAAGCATTTACTTTCGTCGAAAAGGCACATCTTGAACATAAAAGGCTTTCTGGTGAGCCATATATCAAACATTTATCCGAAACAGCTCAAATACTGGCAGAACTTGGAGTGGGGGGTGTAACTATAGCGGCCGGACTACTCCACGATACGATAGAAGATGTCGGCGTAAAGAGAGAAGAGATTGTGAAAGAATTCGGGGAAGAAGTTGCTTTCTTAGTTGAGGGCGTGACTAAACTCGGACATCTCAAATACAAAGGCACCAATCGACACAACGAGAGTCTGCGCAAACTTTTCGTAGCCATGTCGGAAGATATTAGAGTGCTTCTCATCAAACTCGCGGACCGTCTACACAACATGAGAACACTCTCTTACGTGCCCAAAGAGAAACAGAAAAGGATTGCTGCAGAAACATTGGAGATTTATGCTCCTATCGCTTACCGGTTAGGTATTAGGAAAATTAATCGTGAGCTTGAGGACATCTCTTTCCCCTATGTATATCCTAAGGAATACGAGGAAATACAAAAAACGCTCAAAGAAAGACCTCAAGATAGAGTTGAGAGTTTGGAGAAATTCTCACACTCTGTTTTAAAGGCGCTTGCCAAAGAAGGATTAACCAAGGCCAAAACAGAGTATCGAGTGAAAGGTCTATATAGTCTCTATAAAAAATATCTTAGATACGACAAAGATCTTGAGAAAATTTATGATGTAAACGCCATGCGTATCATGGTGGACTCCATCGCTGACTGCTATAGAGTACTTGGGACCATACATGGACGTTGGAGACCTTTACCCCATCGCATTAAGGACTATATTGCCTTTCCTAAACCAAATGGTTATCAGGCTTTACAAACAACTGTCTTTATCGGGGATGGCAATATTGTGGAAGTGCAAATCAAGACCCACGAGATGTATAGGTATTCGGAATACGGTATTGCTTCTCATCTTTTATACAAAGAAAACAAATACGGCAAGAGAGTTATGGACTGGGTATATGCCCTCTTGCCTAAGTCAAGGAAACCGAGTCTCACCAACACTACTATTCAAGAGAAGGATGTGCCCAAATGGATATCGGAATTAGCGATTTATAAAGGGCCGCCCAAAAATCAACGACTCTTCCGAGAACGGCTTGTGAGTGACTTCTTCAATCATCGGATATTTGTCTTTTCACCCAAAGGAGATGTGGTAGACCTACCGATTGACTCAACGCCTATCGATTTCGCTTATTCGATCCATTCCGACATTGG
>JAUSDP010000075.1 GCA_030650605.1 bacterium | reverse complement strand
GCTCTCAAACGATTCCTAATCTTGGGGTTGGCTTCATTCTTAGATGCTTTCAGAATTTATCCGTTCCCGACTTAGCTACCCTGCGATGCCCTTGGCAGGACAGCAGGTACACCAGAGGTCGGTTCAACTCGGTCCTCTCGTACTAGAGTCAAATCCCCTCAAGAATCGAACGCCTGCAGTAGATAGGAGTCCAACCTGTCTCACGCTTGTTTTCACTTATTACTAAGTGCAATGGACTATAACTTTATCTTTCTCTTGCGAGTGAAGATATCTGATGTTTAGTCTCTACGGGCTTCTAAATAATTTAGAATTCCCTCGGTATTACCCACTTAGGGTTTTACCGATATTAATCAGTTTCGTACTCTTGTATTTCTACAAAAGACCGCCGTGATTTAGGTTAGTTCACCTTTTTGTATCATTTCATAAACGAAAATTTTAACAGTTCGATTGATTCAGACTATTCAAGGTGCGATTACTCGTACTCTGAACGGTCTGACGTTATTACTCTGCCATCAACTGACAGAACAGACTATACCTTTTCCAAGTTTTCCAGTTTTGGAACTGACGTGTTAGCAAGAATTGGTTTCTCGCTCTGCCCCGCTTTGCGAGACAAGTCGTTACGGGGATTGGCAATCTTATAAGACATTGCTGGAATGATGTAAGGCTCGATAAGAGAGATAAACTTACGGAAATCTTTTCTTCCGATAGCTATCTTCCACTTGGTACGATCCTTTACTATGGTCGGGGATATATCAAACAATTCTTTAAAGAAATCGACTATGCACATTTGATCTTCTTTAGAAAATCCATGCGTATTAAGCGTCAAACTTTCTCCATTATTCGAACCATCATCCATAAACCAAACCGCTATCATTCGTGGAGTAAGAAAACTGAATATTTCTTCTGGGAGAATCTTCGTCCCACTTTTATAGAAAAAGTGGTATAGAATTCCCAGTTCTTCAAGACTCTTGGTATGAAAGTACCAGGAAATCTCGTGGAGATTCCTTTTTGGATTTATCCAAGAAATCTCCCTAGGTGCTATGGAAACAAAATCTTTAAGAATCTCGTATTTCCAAAACACATATTCTTTCTGCTTCTCTCCGTGATGTACTCTGAAACGTGCTGTGATTGGCGAGCGTTTGCCCACTGACCGGCATTCCAAACGTGCATCTCCTAACAATGACCCTACAATCACATCTACCTGATGTGAGGAAAATTTTGATTGCAATCTTCCCACGATATCATCCATTACCTGTTATTCTAACATGACAAGCATTGGGACTTCACCGTTATGAGTCAGTTTATTTTTCTTCTCTTATTTAACCTCGTAGAACGTCTTTAGCTGGGCTCATTTGAATCACTTACCCAGCTCGCGTAACTTTTTAAATGGCGAACAGCCATACCCTTGGAAGCTTCTCCACCTCCAGGATAAGTTGAGCCGACCACAAATACACATTCCCTTATTACTAAGGGGGCAGACTATACCTTTGCTTCAGATTGCCGTCTGAAACACCAGCGTGTTATAACAAGATATGTGACTTAAGTCACAGCACTTGCTATCTTCACCTCATCTACTTTCGTAGACTTGGATCCAGTCGTTACGGGGTTCCGAAAACCTATTTTATACATCATCGATGCGATAATATATGGCTTAATAGTTTGAATCAATTTTCTTGTTTCTTTCATGTTGCAATACATTCGATATCCTTTGTCACGATCTTTGTAATATCTCATGTCTACATTAAATTTTTTCTTTAATGCATTTTGCAACAACTTGATTTCAAGCAATAAAAATGAATATGTACTGATATCTAAGACTCCCTTGTGATATGAACCGTCGTCCATAACCCAAATAGCCAACCCGAACGAATCAAGTAAATGTACAATATGTTTAGGAACAATCTTCCTTCCAGTTCTATATCCTTTTGGAATATAGAATGTGTTGTACATTTCTGTTAATAATGGGTGTCGAATCGTCCGAAACCACCATGATTTCGGATACTTCCCTTTTTGCGGATCATATCGGTAACTAATTTTAGGTTCTGTAAACACAAGTGGCTTCAAAATTTCGTACTTCCAGAGTACATATTCTTTTTGAACCAACCCCTGCTCAACCTTGAAATTAGCGTTGACTGCTCCTTTCCCCATTCTCATAGTGCCATCACCTAAGAGCGAACCTATAATTAAAGATCGCTGCAAAGATGAAATGACAACCTGATTTTTAATCAGTATCCATTTCTTTTGCCAATGTTTGTTTTCAGAACTTCCCACGGTGTTAACCATAATTATAACGCGAATTATACTATGGCATTCTCCGTTATGAGCTGATTTAGTGTGCATGATTTTTATATCACACACATGAGAGAATTGTTCGTATCCTCTCTCCTCGACATCGGTTATGTTTATCGAGGTGCCGAACTGCGCCGTCGCTATGGACGCTTAGGCGCAACCAGCCTGTTATCCCCGGGGTAGCTTTTATCCGATAATCTTCCGCCACATCTAACGTGTACGGTCGGTTCACTATGCTCTGCTTTCGCATCTGTTTGGCATGTACGCCTCACAGTTAAGCTGGCTTATGCCATTACACTATCGGCACGGTTTCCATTCGCGCCTAGCCAACCTTTAGACTCCTCCGTTACTTTTTAGGAGGATAGCGCCCCACTAAAACTGCCCGCCAGATACTGTCTCTCGCCGTTTTTTCCGTCGAGGTTAGAATTTACAATCTAGAAGAATGGTATTTCACTGACGACTCCACGCAATCCGAGAATCGCGCTTCAAAGTCTCCCATCTATGCTACGCATCGTGACCGTAAACTCAATATCAAGTTGCAGTAAAGCTCCCGGGGTCTTTTCGTCTAACTGCAGGTAACCGGCATCTTCACCGGTATTGTATTTTCACCGAGCAGGTCCCCGAGACAGTTCTCCAGTCATTACACCATTCGTGCGCGTCTGAACTTCATTTGAGTTTGATGTTCCACTTGCGCGAAGTAGAACCTCCTTCCCC
>JAUSDP010000074.1 GCA_030650605.1 bacterium | reverse complement strand
CGGGACAAGAAGTCCCGAGGACTACCCGCTCACTCCCACAAACCCATACTCGGCAACAAAGGCGGGGGCCGACCTGATGGTGCAGGCATATATGAAAACCCACCGCGTTCCCGCGCTCATCGTGCGGAGTTCCAACAATTTTGGTTCCTATCAATATCCCGAAAAGCTGCACGGCTTGGTCATCACCAACCTTCTTGAGGGAATAAAAATCCCGGTACATGGCAACGGCGAGCATTTGCGCAGCTGGCTACACGTGCAGGACTTTTGCGCGGCGTTGGACCTTATTATGCACAAGGCGGAGGATTTCAAGATATACAACATTTCGGGAGAGGAAAAGAGTAATATAGAAGTGATTAAAGCGATAGCCGGTATATTGGACAAAGACTACAGCCAGCACGTAGAATTTGTTAATGACCGGCTGGGTCCGGATCTGCGGTACGCTCCCGACCATTCTTTGATTGAAAAGGAACTGGGATGGAAGAGGAAGTACACCTACGCAGATTCCTTGAAAGAGGTGATTGACTGGTATGCCAAAAACAGGCCGTGGTGGCAAAAAATAAAGAAAAATACAGATTTCCTGGAGCATTATGAAAAACAACGCAAGGGTATTTATGATCTCTAAGAGAGTTGTGATAATAGGCTCAGACGGCCAGCTCGGATGCGACCTGATGCGGGTTTTTGGAGACAGGGCTATCGGGTTAACCCACAAGGATATCGAGATTACGGATGCCGACATGGTTTTTTCTGTACTGTCAAAATTGAAGCCGGACGTAGTTATCAATACCGCCGCCATCGTAAAATCCGAATGGTGCGAAATCAACAGGGAGGCGTGTTTCAAGGTGAACGCCTACGGGGCACAGAATGTCGCAAAAGCATCCGCGGCTATCGGCGCTGTATCTGTTTTTATCAGCAGTGACTACGTCTTTGACGGTCATAAGCAATCTTTTTCCGAAAGTGACATCCCTGTGTCGCTCAACGTATACGGTACGTCAAAACTAGAAGGGGAACAGCTCACCAAAACATCAAACAGCAGGCACTACATCATAAGGACAAGTTGGCTCTTCGGGGTGCAGGTTAGTCACAAAGGCTACGACTTTCCGCGCCTTATGCTCAAGGTGGCCAGAGAAAAAGGCCAGGTCAGCGTGGTTAACGACCAATTTGGTTCCCCCACGTATACGTACGACCTTTCGCTCAAAATCAAGCAATTGGTTGATA